>JAPLKB010000064.1 GCA_026388275.1 Pseudomonadota bacterium | reverse complement strand
TATGAAGTCTTCAGAATTGGAACCGTTAATTGATGAAATTATTGTTGACACGAAAGCATGGATTAGGGATAATGTGAAATGATGTGTAACTAACCAAAATAATAAGGCAAAGCAGACTTTGTTACGTATAGCACCTACAAATATTGTGTGGCAGGCAATCTTCGGAGATGAGGATTACTACATGAAAGCGATAAGAATTATTTATTTCAAGCACTTTATGATTGTCTTGACAATTTGTTAGCAGTTATCTTACATTTAAACAAATTATAGTAAAAAACGTCCGTTCAGGACTAAGAGAGGGTAATTATGAAACGACTACTGACTATTTTGTTTTTCGTTACCCTGTGCGTAATCACAGGTGGGATTGCTTGTGCCAATCTGGTAACCAATGGGAATTTCCAAACTATCATGTACGGGTCGGATGGAACGGAGATTATAGCCCCATCATGGGACGGGTGGAGCAGAACGGATGCCGGTCATGGGTCAAATTATTATATTGGTGGTATCCCCGGCCCAAGCATGTATCAGGCAGTCTTTGCTGGTCCCGGACCCGATAGCGACTCTATAGGGCAGACTATTCAGACGGTTGCCGGTAAATCATACTCTTTCAGCTTTTGGTTGGCACAGCCCTATGATCTCAACAACAACTATTCCCCGGGTAGCCTCAAGGCGTATTGGAATGAAACCCCTGTGCTGGATATAACGGAAGCTGTTCAACTTGGTTGGACCGAGTACATATATACTGTATTAGCTACCGGGTCATCCTCGACTATTGCATTCTCGGGACGAGCAAATACAAGATGGGATGATGCAAGAGGTTACTTTCTTACAGCAATTGACGTCTCGCCAACAGCCGTCCCTATACCGGGGCCTATGGCACTCCTGGGTTCAGGCCTCTTTTCTCTCATGGCGTTGAGACGGTTCAATAAATAGCAGTCTCTTCTTACAAAAAAGGCAGGGTTGAAACTTGATTCTGCCTTTTTGTCTCAACGGTTACCAATTCAAAGCTATCATCTGAAGGAAATTTGCAAGAGTCCTCATTACAGGAAGGAGCTTTGAATCTAAGGCAAAAGCCACGCAGTGTGCATTTCGGGAAGTTATCGTGGCTTCAGGCAAAAACCGCGCAGCGCGTATTACAGGAAGAAGTTTTTCCAATTAAATAGCCGTGATGTCGATACAATTTTTCAGACACATCCTATGACTAACAAATAAATATTATGGAGAAAGGATTACTTTTTTGAATATCCAGGCCTGCTAAGTAATGAAAGAACACATAGGAGAGCAACAGAATTGGCCTGCTGAGGACAGAAATGGCTGCGATATATTTACAGAATACATAAGAAAGAATTGTTGGACAATCTGGTTGTGTTTCAAATAGCATTATCCCGGAAGGGTATGGTACAAAAAGCCTTCCAAAAAAAACCAATGCTTCATTTCATTTGCTTACCCGCTCAGGGCCGCCATGGTCTGGATGTAGGATTCTATTGTGTTACCTGTGGTAGTATCCAGGTTCTTGAATTGGCTGCCCATAGTGATTTTGTGACCTTCTCTTCTGACATTGACTATGCCAAGTTCCACAGTACGCTCACTTTGTGAGCCCGGAATTTGAATGGACAGGACAGCATCTACCCCCTTCTGAACCTGTGATGATTCACTCTCCGGGGAAGTGGTATACACAAAACTGCATCCACCCAAACTCATGTCAAGTATTGCGCCTTTGTATGATTGGCCATCCACTTGCACAGTGGCAGGAATTAAACAGTTTATCCTGTCATGTTTTCGAAGCGCAACTGTCTCTATTTCCTCCGGATATGACAACAGCATCAGGGGAATCGGCTCCTCTATGAGGGAGATCATGTTGCTTTTGAACCCGTAAACCACCCCTTTGTGCAAGTAACGTACCACAACATGACTTTCCTTGTGCACCTTGATCCAGATACTTCTCATTTGTGCTACGCTGCAGATGAGGTAATGCCCCCGATCCATTCCCACGAGAATGCCCTTATGAGACTCGTTAAACCCCTGGAAGCTAATCATGAGGGGCATTCCCCACTCTACTCCCAGATCTTTCTGATTTACGCTTCCAATGTTCGTGGAAAAGCTTTCAGGAACCACGATAACCTCCTTATGTGAAATCTAAAGGTCAAGCCATGCCAATGATATATTTAATATTGATCCTTGTACTTAATTCTCCTGCAATTTTATTTAATTTACAAGTAAAAATACTATTACAGAATTGTTGAATGCCGTTTATAAAATAGTGCACCGAAAGAATATAGCAAAAACAATATACAGAAAGGAAGCAGTACCACAGGTAAAAACCAGGCAGTATCAATTTTAGCAAATGTTGCTACAATAGCGTAATGAGCATGTTTGTAAAGGACAGAACGGTACTGTTACTTATCCTAATGGAAAATATTGGATTAATAGATATCGAAAATTACAAGTTTGACAGGAACGGCACCATTTAAAAATGACACTTTCTTTTGGGGTTTCAGTCCGATTTCATTCAAAGGTGATGATGTCGGCCCGAGAATCCCGCAGCGCCAACCCTTAAAGTTATTTTTAAGGTGGTCGCCGATGGCACGCAAAAAATCCTTACCGAAATCTTTTTCCGTCATTCTTACTCCGTAAGGTATGTTGGCAATCAGTAGCCCTTTCTTATCGGGTTTTTCTGTTTTAAAGAAGTCTTTTGTCTCAAAGTGAACAAGGGTTTTCAATTGAGCGTTGGCAACAGTTTTTTTTGCAATTTCGACAAACCGGGATTCAATATCTGAAGCAAATATTTTAGCTTTCGCAGGATGCTCAGCAGCACGTGCCTGGTCCTGGGTGGTATGCCAAAGCTTTGAATCAAAATCAAGCAGATATTCAAAACCAAACCCGCCTTGTTTCCTGTCTATCAACGGAGCGCGGTTGATTGCAATCTGCGCAGCCTCTACTACTATTGTACCGCTGCCGCACATGGGATCAAAAAAGCTCATAGTACCGTCATATTCACAGGCCGCGAGCAGCGCCGCGGCAAGCGTTTCCTTCAAGGGAGCCGGGTGACCTTCAACCCTGTATCCACGCTTATGAAGACTCTCAAGAGAAGTATCGACACTGACCATGAGACGTTTGTTGTGGAGATAGCCGGTGATCCCGATGACGGCGTCCCGTGAACTCTGGTTGGGCGTAATATTCAGATAATGCTGAAAGCAATCATTGATTGCTTCGCGTATTTTACTGCCGATCAAATGATTAGGAATATCACTCTCGTCATTGGATGCGAAAATATTGATGGTGACTGCCTGATTATGTGAGAAGATTTCATGAAATCGAATTCTCTTAGCTTTGTCGAAGATAATGGTAGGAGATTGAGCCGGGATTTCTTTCAAGACTCTGCAAATTCTGTTTGCCAGGCGTGAGTACAGGTGAACCTTATAGGCAACCTCATTTGAACCACAAAAATATACGACTCTATAGCCGATTTTTATACTTGTTCCGCCGATTGAAGCGATTTCTTTTGCTAAAAGACCTGTCAGTTCATCAGAGCAGGTTGCGTAAAGCTGATATTCCAATTGAATCTCCATTAAATATTTCGATCAATAGATTCCTTGAAGCTTTGCTTCGAGTTAACCACATTCCCCCATGTCAAACCCTGGCCGCTTAAGTGCTGGCTAATTCTACTTGATCAAGAAGCAGATGTCAATGTAACTAACGAGACCCTGTCCGCTTTCCTGCCCTTGACTCGATGAAAAATGTGCTTATACTGATTCCATGATCTTCTTTTTTCATATTTATAAAAATAGAATATTAATCACAAGGACTATAGCAATTGTTTGCGGGCTTTTCCTCCTTGTTGCCTGCGGTTTATCGAAAACGGAAAAGAATTGTGCAAACACAGGAAAGGAGAACAAAGATATGACAACGGAAATATCTGGCGCTGCACAAAATTCTACACCTCTTAATGAACAAACACCGTCACCTGTAGGCCAGGAGATAGCATCCTTCGGCATGGGCTGATTCTGGGGTCCTGATGCCCGGTTCGGGCATATAAGAGGTATTGTCAAAACGCAAGTAGGTTATACTGGAGGAACTAAGATAAATCCATCCTACCAAAGCCTTGGAGACCATACCGAGACGATCCGCATCTATTATGATCCCGGAAAGGTTTCTTATGAGCAACTTCTGGATATCTTCTGGAGTAACCATGATGCTTTTTCGCGATCCTGGTCAAAGCAGTACAAGTCGGTTATTTTTTACCGTAATGAAGAGCAGAAAAGGCTTGCCTTTGAAACCAAGGCCAGGCTTGAAGAGAAACTGAAACAAACAATATATACGGAAATTGTACCGGAGAATAGATTTTACCCTGCCGAGGATTACCATCAGAAATATTATCTCAGGAACAACAAGGAGTTGATGCATCTGTTTAAGGAAATCTATCGGACTGATGAAGATTTTGTGGCATCTACCGCTGCAGCGCGCATCAATGGGTATCTCGGCGGTTATGGGAAAAACTCAGATCTCGAAAAAGATTTATCGGAAACGGGATTGCGGCCTGAAACTGTTAAAAAACTTATTGCTTTTTTAAATGGACAGCGGCGTTACTGATTGTACTGTATTTGTGGGTAAGTACGAATTAATTACGAGGAGATGATTAAAATGACACAATGGCAATGTGAGAAATGCGGATATACTTTTGCGGCGGATACGCCTCTTGATCAATGTCCTTCATGCAAAGAAACTTGCACTTTTCTCGATGTAACCTGTTACACACCTGATTGTGGAGGGCCGGGGAATGTAGATCCACAACTGGTATCGAGGAGAAAAGGCGGTATTGGAAACAAGCAATAAGGGTTGAGTATACTGGACATGATATCCCTTAAAATGATATACCTGTGAAGGGAGATTAGTGTATGGAGGAATGTAATATAGAAATGGAAGGATATGCAAGGCTTGAAAACAAAGACATAAGAGCAATTATTTTTGATATTGACGGCACTCTTGTTGATACATTCGAGGTTTATCAAAAGGTATTTAATCAGGGTATTGCTCGGTTTGGTGTGCCACCGGCAACGCAAGAGGTTTTGCGTGACAATCTGGCAAAGGGATTAAGTCTGCGTCAGATTTTGCAGAAAGTATTTCCATACCCGATAGATGAAGATACCTACGCAGCATGCAGGACAGATATTCTTGAACTTTTCAAAAAAGCGGAAATAGGAGAGGTGAAAGCTTTTCCGGGAACAGAAGAATTGTTTGGTCATTTACAACAGAAAGGTATAAAAATAGGTATTGCTACAGGGAGAATGTCATCCAACGAGGATGAATGGACCAGATTCAGGAAGCTGGGACTTGACGGGTATATAAGTGCCATCGTAACCTCAAAAGAGATACAATTCAGGAAACCGGCCCCCGATGTTATTATTGAATGTGCAAAGAGACTTGATGTCCCTGAGGAGACATGTATTGCAATAGGAGACACCGTATCAGATATACATGCCGCAAAACAGGCTGGGTGCATGGCGGCAGCTGTTACTACCGGCCACGAGGATGAAGATAATCTTTTAAAAGAGCATCCTGATTTTCTCTTTCATAGTGTCAGTGATCTTGCCCTTTACTTGGAACGGAATCTGCCAAACTTGCAATTATGATACAGTAGTCACCCTTTTAAAATTATTATGGATTAACGGGTACCCATAAATTATGCGCCGGTATCCACTGGCCGTTTACCCATTGTCCCTGAACCGTAACCCACTGACCGGGAGGTGTATCATCCTGATTATAGGATGGTCCGTAGTTGTAAGGCTGTTGAGGTCCAGGGGCAGGGATATTGTAAACTGTTTGCCGGGTTGCTGCATTTGCCGGTTGCGATAAGGTAATACCGAGAACAGTGCCGAGAATGATGCCTCCAAGCGCTGCACCTGCGATGTATAAACCATTGTCGTTATCGTTTGACCTTTCATAGCGTACATTATTATAAGGACGGGAAGGCCCCGAATCACGACCACTATGATTATTTATTGCCATATGTTTATAATCGTTGTGACTACGATCAAAAACACGCCCATAGCTCATAGTAGGGTTGGATATTATAATCCCCGTCACTAAAACCATTATCACTGCTATTATTTTTTTCATCTTCAGCCTCCAGTACCGCCATTATTAATATTCATATACATAAATAAAGCAAAACCTGTACCAGATTTAGTAATGTTTGTATCTATGTGCAATATATAAGATATTTATAATATATGTTTGCATTGGATCGCATTTATCAAACAATATTGTCGAAACATGTATTCCATTCGACAAAATGGTTATGATATTTTTTTGAAATTATTTCTTGACAAATAAAAAAACAAATGTTTATAATTGTGCACAATGAAGGAACAGAGGAAAATGCAGGAAAATATTAATAAATATTTTGGCTGGTGGTATTTCAATGCGTCGCTGCATCCTCGTCCTCATTAGAGCCGAAAAAAGGTTTCTAAAGGCCATGGGTGTAGTAACCCATGGCCTTTTTTTATTGCCCACGGGCTAATATCCCGGAGTTTGTTTTGAGATGGTTTCATGTTTTTATCTCGTCTTTAAAACTCTGTGAAAGGAGACATTTGTTTGCCGCGGGGTAGTTCATTTCTAAAGTACGTGAAAGAAGGAGGCACAATGAACGGCATAAAATTGACTGCCTTAAAAGAAAATGGAAAGACAGTTGTGTGTGTGGGCGATGCGGTTATAGGGGAGGGTTTTTGTGTCATTGCAGGCCCATGCTCTGTAGAAAACGAGAAACAGACCGTTGAAACCGCACGGGCAGTAAAGGAAGCAGGCGCCGATATGATGAGGGGCGGAGCTTTCAAACCGAGAACATCTCCCTATGCTTTTCAGGGACTTGGCTTAAAAGGACTCAAGATACTGAGGAAGGCGAAGGAAGAGACGGGATTGCCTATTGTCACAGAGGTAATCGATACAAGGGATGTTCCGTGGGTATGTGAGTATGCCGATATACTCCAGATAGGTGCGAGAAACATGCAGAATTTTTCCCTCCTTAAAGAAGTGGGCAAGATGCAAAAGCCTGTCCTGTTAAAAAGAGGTATGAATTCAACTATAGAAGAGTGGCTGAACTGTGCTGAATACATACTCGATGGAGGAAACACCGATGTGATACTATGCGAGCGGGGCATACGTACTTTTGAAACCTATACAAGAAATACACTCGATATCAGTGCTGTCCCATCGCTGAAAGAACTTACCCATCTTCCTGTAATTATTGATCCTTCCCATTCATCGGGAAGGGCAAGTCTGATATCCCCACTTAGTCTTGCAGCAGTGGCTGCCGGTGCGGACGGTATTATTGTTGAAGTTCATATTAATCCGGAAGAGGCCATCTGTGATAAGGAACAGACATTAAACCCACAGCAGTTTTCAGAAATGATAAAAAAAGCCAGGGCACTCTATAAATTTATGGCGGATTCAGAATGAGACAGATTATGTTGGCCGGCAATACCGGCAAAAGCAAAATCATGCTGGGTACATCATTAAACAATTTGACCGATTTTTGCAGCATCGAAAAAACAATCATTATTACAGACAATAATGTCCACAGGCTTTACGGGGATCAGTTTTCCAGGTACAGGACAATTGTGATTGAGGCAGGCGAGGAGCATAAAACCCTCGATACAGTCCACAATATCTATAAAAAACTCCTTGAACTCGAATTTGACCGCTCATCATATATAGTAGGCATCGGCGGCGGGGTTGTATGTGACATTGCAGGTTTTGTGGCCTCAACATATCTCAGGGGCTTGCCCTTCGGTTTTGCACCTACTACACTTCTTGCTCAGGTGGATGCCAGTGTCGGCGGGAAGAACGGTGTCAATTTCAAGGGTTATAAAAACCTTATCGGTACAATCAATCAGCCCGGGTTTGTTATGTGTGATTTTGAAACCATAAAAACTCTTCCAAAAGCAGAATTAAAGAATGGTTTTGCCGAGGTGATAAAGCATGCCCTGATAGGGAACAAAGCACTTTTTTCCCGTATTGAAAGAAACCGGGAAGCAGCTCTATCGCTCGATAAAGATACGATTAACAGGATTGTATATAACTCCGTAAAGGTGAAAACCGGTATTGTTTCCCGCGATGAAACAGAGAAAGGAGAGAGGAGAAAACTTAATTTTGGTCATACCTTTGGTCATGCATTAGAAAAAACCACCGGTATCAGGCACGGTGAAGCAGTAAGCATCGGCATGTTTATGGAGGCAAGACTTTCCGAGGTTAAAGGCATGTTGCAGAAAAAAGATGTGAATAGAATAGCACATGTGCTTGGTGCCTTTGGTCTGCCGGTATCATTTCAGGGCAATGTAGAGGCAACTATTGATGCAATCAGAAAAGATAAGAAGCGGGAGGATGAGTACATACACGCTATCCTTCTCGATGGAATTGGAAAAGCTGTTATTGAGAAGATAAAGATTAATGTAATCAAGGAGATAGCATATGATATGTGTTAGTATGGATGAACAATATAATATTAACTACCTTAAATCATTAATGAATATAGACATTGCTGAGATAAGGATGGACAGGATGATCCTGGCCCCGGAAGATATTGCAGACATCTTCTCACAGCCTGTTACATTTGTTGCCACATGCAGACCCGGTACCCTTGACGATCAGAAGAGGAAGGCATATCTGATTGCTGCAATAGAGGCAGGGGCAAAATATGTGGATATCGAGGTGGAATCAGACATTGCCTTTAAAAGAGACATTTTGGAAAAAGCAGGGTCAAAGGGGTGCAAGGTGATAGTTTCTTTTCATGATTTCGAACAAACTCCGGCAAATGTAAAGTTAAGGCAAATAGCTGCCCTGTGCTTTAGTGAAGGCGCCGACATTGCCAAGATTGCTTGTAAGGCTAATTCTGTTATGGATAGTGCGAGACTTTTGGGACTTCCCGGTCAGGAGGATTTTAAGGACAGATTGATAGTGGTAGGTATGGGTAAAGAGGGGAAAATAACACGGATTGTTGCACCTCTTCTGGGAAGTCTTTTTACATATGCCTCGCTTGCAGAGGGGATGCAGACTACTGAAGGCCAGATTGAAAAAGCACGGCTGGAAGAAATCATGGAGTTATTAAGACAATGAAAAAAGAAAGGGAATTTAATGAGTCGTATACGACCTAATAAGACCAATCAAACAAACAATTCAGAAAAAACAAAGATTTTTGCCGTTGTCGGTAATCCTGTACTGCACAGCAAAAGCCCGGATATCTTTAACACTGCCTTTGGTTTGATGTCGATAGACGCAGTATATACCCGTTTTGCAGCATCGCGTGCCAAAGACATAATGGCTGGAATATCGGATATAGGGCTTTCCGGTTTTAACGTGACATCACCTTTTAAGGAAGAGATCATGCCCTTTCTGGAGAATACAGAGGAAGCGGCACAGAGAGTAGGTGCTGTTAACACAATACTTGTAAAGGATGGCAGACTTCATGGATTCAATACGGATATTAAAGGTGTAAAAGATGCCCTTTCTTTTAATGGTGTGGAAGTTGAAGGGAAGAGGGTGCTTGTGCTTGGTGCGGGCGGAGCAGCTAAAGCAGTCGTATGTGCCCTTATCTCAGAAGGGGCGGATGTAATAATCGTGAATCGTACCTTTGAAAAGGCAAAGGCTATTTCTGAAGATATGGGATGCAAAGTCGCAAAAATGGAAGATATGAATAAAGCACTGAAATTTACAGATATCCTTATTTCATGTCTGCCTTCAGCGGAAAGGATTGTTAAACCTGATTCCCTTAAGAAAAATATGGCAATCCTTGATGCTAACTACAGTAAACCCACTGCCCTTGTGGAGGACGGTAAAAGGCAGGGATGTACAATTATTGACGGCAGGGAATGGCTGCTTTTTCAGGGCGTGGCCGCCTTCAGGCTTTTCACAGGCACAGAGCCTCCGATGGAGTTCATGCGGCAGGCTTTATACGGGCAAAACAAGTCTATCGGGAAAAACATTGCCTTTATAGGTTTTATGGGCGCCGGTAAATCAACGGCGGCCCGTGGTATGGCAGAACTGACGGCAATGCCATTTATAGACATCGATACGGTGATTGAGCAGAAAGCAGGAATATCGATAAGCGAGATCTTTGAAAACAAGGGAGAACAGGCATTCAGGCAGATGGAGAGTGATGAAATAGCAAGCATCGGGAATCTGTCGGGAACAATAGTATCATGCGGAGGCGGGGCAATACTTAACAGGGCAAACAGGAATATACTCAGGAAAAACTCTATCGTCATATGGCTATGGGCAAACGCCGACACTGTTCTGAAACGTGCAGGCAATGACAATAGACGTCCGCTGCTTCGCAACATGCGTGAAAAAATCCACATTCAAGAGATGCTTGATGAAAGGATGCCTTTTTATGCAGAAACCTCCGATATGGTTGTAATTACGGATGGTATGGAACCTGAGGAGATTATAAGGAAGGTATATAGTGAAATCAATAAGTTCCTCAAAGATTGATGCGACAATCGACGCACCGGCATCAAAAAGCGTAATGATCAGAGTTGTTGCTGCAGCTTTGCTGGCTTCAGGCACATCTGAAATAGTAAACCCATCTTTTTGCAGCGACGGTTTGACTGCCCTTGCCATAGCAGATACGCTGGGGGCTGAAATATACAGGGGAGACAAAAGCGTTACGATCAAGGGTAATGATAGTTTGAAGGAAAGAGGCATAAAGAGCAATGTTCTCGATTGTGGAGAATCCGGGCTCTGCATGAGGATGTTTACCCCTGTTACAGGATTGCTTGAAGAAGAGATTATTCTGAAGGCCTCCGGCTCATTGATCAATAGACCTATGAAGATGGTTGAAGCATTAACGGATCTTGGTGCAACATGCCGTACAGAAGCAGGTTTTGCGCCTGTCATGGTGAAAGGCAGGATCAATGGAGGCAGGATCAACATAAGCGGCGCTGAAAGCTCACAATTCCTGACAGGCTTACTTATGGCGCTTCCTTTATGCAGCGGCGATTCACACATTGTGGTTACCGGGCTAAAAAGCAAGCCCTATATTGAGTTGACAATTGATATAATGGGCAGATTCGGCGTGAAGGTTCTCCATGACAAAAACCTTGAGGAATTTTATATTCGAGGTGACCAACAATACAAATCCTCTACGTATGTCACAGAAGGAGATTGGTCCGGTGCTGCTTTTTTTCTTGTGGCCGGTGCACTTGCTGGTTCTATAAAGGTAAGGGGCTTGAATCCTGCTTCATATCAGGCCGATAAAGCTGTGATAAAGGCTATTATCAATGCCGGTGCACAGGTAAAGGCAAAAGATGACTATATTCTTGTCACAAAAGATAGATTGAATGCTTTTGAGTTTGATGCACGTGATTGTCCCGATTTGTTCCCACCCCTTGTTGCCCTTGGAGCCGGTTGCACAGGCAAAAGTGTCATCTACGGGGTGGAGCGTCTCAAACATAAGGAGAGCAGCCGTGCCATTGCCCTGGTTGAGGAATTTTCCAAGCTTGGGATTGAAATAAAAGTTTTTGAAGACAGGATGGAAATCAATGGTGGTATTACCAGAGGCGGTACTGTGGATTCCCATAATGACCACAGAATTGCAATGGCATGCGCAATTGCTGCCATTGCAAGGGAAGTGGATGTTGTCATAGAGGGGCCGGCATGTGTTTCCAAATCCTACCCTTCGTTCTTTGAAGATCTAAACTCAGTGAAGGTGAAATATGAATAGTTTCGGACGTATTTTTAGAGTATCTATTCTTGGAGAATCGCACGGATCATGTGTGGGTATTGTTATTGATGGTTGTCCTGCCGGACTTTCTGTACCTGCTCAGGAGTTCTATGATGATCTGAAGAGGCGCATGAGAGGCATCAAGGGCACAACCCCGAGAAAAGAGCAGGATATACCCCTCATAAAAAGTGGAGTATTTAACGGAAAAACCACAGGTGCGCCGATATGCGTTCTCTTTGAAAATAAAGATGTTGATTCAGGTGCATACAACGATATAAAAGATACGCCCAGACCGGGGCATGCGGACTTTACTGCCTGGAGAAAATACGATGGTTTCAATGACTATCGAGGCGGAGGACATTTTTCAGGCAGGCTCACTGCAGGGCTGGTTGCTGCAGGGGTTATAGCAAAGATGCTTATAAAACCTGTGCACATAGAAGCAGTGCTTATAGAAGCTGGCGGGTCTCAGGATGTTGCCGCTGCTGTTCAATCAGCCATACAAAGCAGAGACTCTATAGGCGGTGTTGTAACGTGTAGAGTGGATGGCTTGCCGGCAGGACTGGGAGAACCTTTCTTTGACTCTGTGGAATCTTTAATAAGCCATATAGTTTTTTCAATACCGGCCATTAAAGGGATAGAGTTCGGCGCAGGCTTCTCATGCGCGCAGATGAGGGGGAGCGAGTGCAATGACGAGATCATCAATATAAATGGTGAGACAAGGACCAATAACGCCGGTGGTATTAACGGCGGCATAACAAACAGCAATGATATTTTTTTTAAGGTGGCTGTTAAGCCTACATCGAGCATTCCCATAATGCAGCATACAATTAATATGAAAACCGGCGAACAAACAGAGCTTAAAATAACTGGAAGACACGATGTATGCATTGCGCTACGGGTACCTGTTATTGTAGAGGCTGTCACGGCAATAGTTCTTGCAGATCTCATGCTTATACAACAGGTGATGGGGAGGATCATCGGCGTATCATCAGAGAAAATACAATTAAAGTATACAGATATGGTAAAAGGCGCATTAGCCGGTTGTCTTGATGCAGAGACCGTATTCAGTCCAGATTCATTGGCTGAACTGGACAGGGTTACGGCAAAGCTGGAATATCTGAAACATATCATCAGAGAAAAGGATCAGGAGGAATTGGAGACGTTTTCCCTGTGAAAAATTCCAATGTCAAATCAAAGCGCTATCATCGTTGGCTTCGTTATCGGCATCCTCGACGTACTGTTGAAGTACGCCTGCGGTGCCTCTTCCTTGCTGCCTTGATATCATCTTTGATTTGGCATTGGAAAAAGAACTTTGTTAATAGGAGAGGATGTATATATGAATAATGAAGCCATGACTTACAAAGAATTTTTAAAACAGGCTGAAGCAGGAGATGTATTCCCCTTTTTCAGGGAAATACTTGCAGATCTTGATACCCCCCTGTCATGCTATATGAAACTCAAGGATGCGTACCCGTCTTCCCCGTCTTTTCTACTTGAAAGCGTAGAGGCCAAGGAAAGACTCGGCAGATTCTCCTTTATCGGGTTTGAGCCATTTCTTGCGTTCAAGAGTCTTGATAATAAAGTGTTTTTAAATGGGATTATTGAGGATACATTCGAAAGTGATAATCCTTTTCTGGAACTCAAGGAAATCATGAACAAATTTAAGGGCTTCGGTTTTTCCGATAGCATTGCACGTTTTGGAGGTCCTGTCGGTTATGTGGGCTACGATGTAATTAAGTTCTTTGAGAAAATGCCGGACAGAAATGAACGTGTACTTGACGTTCATGATATACATTTCATCTTCCCGAAGAAACTTATCATATTTGATAATTATACACGGAGGATGACGCTCTTTGTATTTCATCATGCAGGAAAACATGAGAGTATGCGGGAGAGCCATGCGGGCGGTATTGCAGGACTTGACGAACTCCAGACCATTGTCCGTTCGCCCCTTGCCTTTCACAAAGAAGGTGAGCTTTCCGTACGCATGATGGACAGCAATACAACCAAAGAAGAGTTTGAGGAAATGGTCTTGAAGGCAAAGGCATATATCCATGCCGGTGATGTCATCCAGGTAGTTTTGTCCCAAAGATTCGCAATGGAGATTTCTATCGACAATTTGAGCCTTTACAGAGCACTGCGTGTGGTGAACCCTTCTCCATATATGTTTCTCCTCGATTATCTTGATTATAGTCTTATAGGTACTTCGCCTGAAACGCTGGTAAAACTGGAAGACGGAGAGGTCGAGGTAAGACCTATAGCAGGGACAAGAAGAAGAGGAAAGGACCGGGAAGAAGATGAGGCCCTGGCAAAGGAACTCCTCTGTGATGAAAAAGAGCTGGCTGAGCATACTATGCTTGTTGATCTCGGGAGAAATGATGTGGGAAGGATAGCTGCAGCAGGAAGCGTTTCTGTGCCGGAATTCATGGATATCGAGAGGTATTCCCATGTAATGCACATAGTATCCTCTGTTAAGGGACAGGTCAAAGAAGGCATGGATGCCTTTGATGTGTTTCAGGCAACCTTCCCGGCAGGCACAGTGACCGGCGCCCCGAAAATACGGGCAATGGAGATCATCGAAGAACTGGAAAAGGAGAAACGAGAATTTTATGCAGGATCTGTGGGCTATTTTACCTATAACGGAAACATGGATTTTTGCATTACCATAAGGACACTCCTTAAGAAGCAAAACAAGGTATATATCCAGGCCGGGTCAGGTATTGTGGCCGATTCCGTACCTGAGACGGAATACATGGAAACGATTCACAAGTCACAGGCATTGATAAAATCCATCATGGAATTAAAGGAGATAATAGACTGATATGCTGCTAATGATAGATAACTACGATTCATTTACATATAACCTCGTCCAGTATTTCAGCGAACTTGGTGAAGAGGTGGCGGTTTACAGGAACGATAAAGTCACATTGGAAGAGATAGAAAATCTTTTACCGGAAAGGATAGTTATATCTCCCGGACCGTGTACTCCTCGAGAAGCGGGCATATCTGTTGATGTAGTAAAACGCTTTGCCGGCAGGATTCCTATCTTCGGTGTTTGCCTCGGGCATCAGGCCATCGGATATGCATTCGGAGGCGAGATTGTGCTTGCAAAGGAGCTTATGCACGGAAAGACCTCTCAAGTGTTTCACGATGGAAAGACTATCATGCATGATGTGGGCAATCCCTTTGAAGCCACTCGCTATCATTCCCTTGCAGTGGAAATGAAGGGATTAGAGGATAAATTCGATGCGTCCGCATGGACCAAAGACGGCGAGGTTATGGGCATAAGACATAAAACATATATGCTTGAAGGGGTGCAGTTTCATCCGGAATCAATCCTTACAAAGGAAGGGATGAAGATATTGAATAATTTTTTGTCAATTTCAAAGACAAATGGAGGGAAGGGGTTATGATTAAACAAGCTATCAATAAGGCTGTAAATATGGTTCACCTTGAGGAACATGAAATGTCGCAGGTTATGGAGGATATCATGGAAGGGAAGACAACCCCTGCCCAGATAGCTTCATTGATTACGGCGCTGCGCATTAAGGGGGAAACCGTTGATGAGGTTGTGGGTGCAGTCAAGGTGATGAGAAGCAAGGCGGCAAAAGTAGCTTTAAACGGGGAAGCGATCTGTGATTGCATAAACAGACGTAATGGTGTGATAATCGATATTGTCGGTACAGGCGGTGATTGTACAATGACTTTCAACATCTCCACGGCGGCCGCTATTGTTGCTGCAGCGGGAGGCGCCACAGTCGCAAAGCACGGCAACAGATCTGTTTCAAGTAAATGCGGCAGCGCTGATGTGCTGGAAAAGTTGGGAGTTAATATTGAAGCTGCACCGGATATGGTTGCAAAACAAATCAGTGAAATCGGCATAGCCTTTATGTTTGCACCTGTATTCCATGGTTCAACGAGACACGCCGTAGGCCCAAGGAGAGAGATAGGAATCAGGACAATATTTAATATGCTCGGTCCTCTTACAAACCCTGCCTCGGCCAGACACCTGCTTCTCGGCGTATATGATGAAGCTTTATGCGAAATGTTTGCGAATGTGCTTTTGAAACTTGGCACGGAAAGGGCTATGATCGTCTATGGGCTTGATGGAATGGATGAAATATCGGTTACTACAGACACAAAAGTGGCGGAGATAAAAAACGGCGGGATAGGGCATTATCTGATAAATCCAAAGGATTTCGGGATTAAAGAATATGATATTGAGGATTTGAAGGGAGGGAATGCACAGGAGAATGCGCAAATCCTCAAAGGCATCTTTTCAGGGAAAGAAAACGGGGCAAAAAGGGCGGCAGTCCTTATCAATGCCGGCGCTGCATTTTATGTTGCAGGCGTCCGGCGGGATATAAAAGAAGGCATAGCCTATGCTGAAGAGGTTATAGACTCAGGAAAGGCATTGAAAAAAATTGAAGAACTGGCAGGAGCAGGCAGAGGATAGTAATTGTTCAAACCGTTTAAACCGTTAAAGCTATTCAAGTAGTTTAAGCAGATCAAAGGATGAGATAGGATTTATATGACATTTCTTGAAAAGGTTTTAGATGAAAAAAAGAGAGTAGTGAAGGATTCAAAAGTAAAAACCCCTCTCTCAGACCTTAAGCAGATGATCGCAGGGATTGAAAAGAGACCTTTTTATCAGATCTTTTGCAGGAGATTCCCGGAAGATGTGAAGATAATCGCTGAAGTGAAAAAGGCATCACCTTCCATGGGTGTGCTTGTTCAAGACCTGGATTTGCCGGGGCTACTTATGGATTATGAAAAAGGCGGAGCTTCAGCGATATCAATCCTTACTGAGGAAAAGTATTTTAACGGTTCACTTGCCTATATTACAGAGGCGAAAAAAGTTATTAATCTGCCGGTTTTAAGGAAGGATTTTATAGTTGATGAGTATGAAATATACCAGGCAAAGGCTTTTGGCGCTGATGCAGTGCTTTTAATAGGCGAGACTCTGGATGTACATCAGATTGCCGAATATCTCGAAATTGCCCGACAGATAGAAATTGATGTACTGCTTGAGGTTCATAGTATAAAAACCTATAAAAAGATAGCTGATCTTGGAGGCTTTGTCCTTGGGATAAATAACAGAAACCTTGAAACCCTGAAAGTCGATCTTTCTGTTTCCCATGAAATGCTTAAGAATATCTCTAAAACATTGCCTGTAATAGTGGAAAGCGGAATTGAGGACAGAGAACATATCAAGAGTTTTAAAGAACAGGGGGCCAGCGGATTTCTTATCGGCACATCGCTTATCGTTTCAGGTAACCCCTGTAACAAACTCAGAGAGTTGCAAGGAAAGACATGAAAACACTTGTTAAAATCTGTGGTATTACGAACCTCGCAGATGCTTTGCTGGCTACAGAAATGGGTGCCGATGCATTAGGGTTTGTGTTTTATGAAGGGAGTAAAAGATGCATATCATGCGAAGCTGCAAGAGAAATAATCTGCAACTTACCGCCGTTTATTATTAAATGCGGTGTTTTTGTTAATGAAAAGTGGGAAAGAATCATGGGAATAAGGGATTTTTGCAAACTGGACAGGGTGCAGGTATACTCAGGCGACGATAACCTGTACGGCAATATTGTCCCGGGTATTACCATTATGGCCTTCAGGATACGTAGTATGAAAGACGTTGAAATGGCGCAAAAATCGGAGGCGTTCCCTTTGCTTGACAGCTATCATGAGAAGATGCGCGGTGGAAGCGGCAGGGCATTCAACTGGAAGCTTATGGCTAATTTCGGCAGACCATTTATCCTTGCAGGCGGAATAAATTGTGAAAACATTGATATGGCCCTGAAACTTGAGCCCTATGCAATCGATATAGCATCAGGCGTTGAATCAACTCCGGGGAAAAAAGACCCGGAGAAGATGGTTGAAATTTTTAGAAAGATAGATAATTATTTTAGCTCACACAGTGAGCGAGAAGGATTAAGGATATTATGAAAACAAATGGTTATTTTGGTAAATATGGTGGTGCTTATGTACCGGAGACGCTCATGCCTGCCCTTGGTGAGTTGAATAAATGTTTTTTAAAACATGTGAAATCAAGGGTATTTCACAAAGAGTTTGTATATTACCTTGCCGAATATGTAGGCAGACCGACACCGCTTTACTTTGCAGCAAATATTTCCAGAAAAACGGGTATGAAGCTTTATTTGAAACGTGAAGATCTCTGTCATACCGGTGCGCATAAGATAAACAATGCCATTGGTCAGGTACTTCTTGCAAAGAAAATGGGCAAAGGCAGGGTTATAGCTGAAACAGGGGCAGGACAGCATGGTGTTGCAACAGCCACTGCGTCAGCACTTTTTGGTCTTGAATGCAGAGTCTACATGGGTTCGGAAGATATGGTAAGGCAGGCATTGAATGTAATCCGTATGGAATTGTTGGGCGCAGAAGTAGTTGGAGTAGAAAGCGGAAGCAGGACTCTTAAGGATGCAATAAACGAGGTATTAAGGGACTGGGTGACAAATGTGCGAAATACCCACTATGTCCTTGGTACTGCCTTTGGACCCCATCCTTACCCTACTATGGTGAAGGAGTTTGTTTCAGTCATAGGCAAGGAAGCAATCAGGCAGATTAAAAAGAAAGAGGGTAGGCTACCTGATGCTATTATTGCATGTGTCGGCGGAGGCAGTAATTCCATGGGTATTTTTCATCCTTTTATCGAGCATGAAGAGGTAGAACTCATTGGTGTTGAGGCGGGTGGTCTCGGTATAGAGACTGGCAAACATGCGGCAAGGTTTGAAACAGGTAAAGTCGGTGTATTTCAGGGCACGAAAAGTTATGTATTGCAGGATGATGACGGTCAGATTCTCCCGACACACTCTGTTTCAGCAGGGCTTGATTATGCCAGTGTGGGTCCTGAACACAGCTTTTTAAGAGATATGAAAAGGGCGCATTATTCCTATGCCACGGATGGTGAAGTGCTTGATGCATTCAGTCTTCTTTCGAGAGAGGAAGGCATTATTCCAGCCTTAGAGAGCAGTCATGCCATAGCCTATGCAATAAAACATGCGAACGAGTTTCAGGGAAAGATAGTTATTGTAAATCTTTCAGGCAGGGGAGACAAGGATGTGGATCAGGTATCGAAAATCCTGGAAGGAGAATCATGACTAACAATAAAATAACGAAAGTATTTGAAGAACTTAAAATAACCGGCAAAAAAGTGTTTATTCCATACATTACCACAGGTGATCCTGATCTTGCTAAAACCATGGAATTACTGGCGATGCTTGCAGAAAACGGTGCAGACATCATTGAACTTGGTGTTCCCTTTTCCGATCCCATGGCGGACGGGACTGTAATTCAGAGAGCTATGGAAAGGGCCCTTAAAAGCGGAACCACTTTAAGAAAAGTTCTTCAGTTAGTAAGTGATTTCAAGGCCCGCTATTCGGTGCCGATAGTACTTATGGGGTATTTTAATCCTTTCTATGCCTACGGGATTGAGACATTTGCAAAGGACGCAGGAACAGCAGGTGTTGATGCTGTGCTTACAGTTGACCTCCCGCCTGAAGAGGCAAAACCCTTTGTCGAGCTGCTCTGGAAGGAAGGGGTTTTTTCAATATTTCTTGCAACTCCTGTAACGGATAAAAAGCGTATACAGGTGATTAATAATATAGCAAGAGGTTTTATATATTTTGTCTCTGTTACAGGAGTCACCGGCGAGAGAAGTGCACTGCCGGAAGGATTAAAAGATAAGATTGACGAGATTAAAAGTAAAATCAAGCTGCCCCTGGTACTTGGTTTTGGAATATCCGGGCCTGATATTATACATGAATATGCGGGATGTGTAGACGGTTTTGTGGTAGGCAGTGCGCTCGTGAAGAGATGGGAAGGCATTTGTCAACAACACACGCCCTTTCGGGGCGATTTGTTACTGACTAACTTCCTGCAGGAAGTTAGTCGGAAGTCTCATGAAGAATCGGAAGATTTTCAATCATTTTTCAGGGAGCTGGCAGAAGCATGTCACACCCTGCGTAATACCAGTCCGCCTTCAATTATATAATCCTGGGATATATCATTGGCAACGATGTCGGGTTATCCCCGGCAAACACGTTCATTATGCTTAAGGCGGCTTCAATTACTGGGGCTTACGTCGCCCCATCCACAAGCAAAGCTCGCGGAGCCTCCCCTCCTCGCTCACCATGTGAGCTATTTATCACATTGACGCTATACATACCGGGATACCTGTAAACGGATACCCAGTCGCCCCCTCCACAAGCAAAGCTCGCGGAGCCTCCCCCTCTTGCCCACAGTGCGGGCTGGTTTATGCTCGCGTTCGGCTTAAGACTTTTGCTTATGCAACGGTATTAAAATTATTTATCTCCACTGGAATATGAGAGGAAACATATGGTAGCTTAACTGTATGTCCGTGAAAATGGGAGAAGATCACCATTTACATATAAATGAAAATAGAATCTTCGGGCAAGCAGTACGAGAGGGTATCCATTACCTGGAGAATTATCACCATGGCTGACGGAACGACCAGATATTGCTATGTTGATGAAGTTGGAAATGCAGGAGGTTCATGACACTACTTAAGGCTTATACGGCATGGAGCCTAATTTTGTTCCTGGTATGTATAATGTTAGCAGGTTAAGCAGATATATCAAAGAAAGTATTCAGGATTATTGAGAACTTGAGCGGTTTTATTTAGTTGTTTTCCATAGATATTTGGCGGTTTTGACTGAGACCGCTTCGGAGGGTGCTGAAATGAATGAGGAAATGAATTCCTTGCTTGCTTATGTAAAAAGCAACCCTGGCAAACATATTGTACAAATCGCAAATGGTTCAAATATATCACCGGGAAAAGCTGGAAGCTTGATAAAAAAGCTGCGTGGCGACGGCAAAATAGAGTTAAGAGGGAGCAAGAAGACCGGCGGTTATTATTTGACAGGAAATAGCATATAAGGAAAGACAAAATGTACATCACACAGCAGTTCTGCGAAAGTGAATAAGTTTAATTGTAAACTACGAAATGAATCACCCCGCCGTAAACGGACGGGGTATCAAAGACAAGAATATGGAACCATTTCGAAGCAAGCTTAGGGGTATTGACCCGGCGGGGCAATAAATTACTGTATGAACAATGGATTAAATGAATAACATGAAAAAAGTTATTACTGTTGTCGGACCGACATGCACCGGCAAATCCGATCTGTCAATGTACCTTGCTGAGACTTTTGGCGGCGAGATTGTCAACGCCGATTCCATGCAGGTATACAGACACTTTAACATAGGCACTGCCAAACCGGACATGGCGGAACGTAAAATAATTCCCCATCACTTAATTGACGTTGTTGAGCCATATGAAGAATTTAACGCAGCTCTGTTCAAAGAAAGGGCGGATGCCTGTATAAACGACATTTGCAGCCGAAATATGATCCCTATCATTGTCGGCGGGACAGGTCTGTATCTTAGGGCTTTGGTGTACGGACTCTTTGTTGCCCCGAAAGATGCAGGTTTAAGGGATGCCCTGCAAAGAGAATACGCCGAAGATCCTTTGAAGTTTTATGATAAACTTAAGGAGACAGACCTTGAATATGCTCTTAAAATAAGTTTCAGGGACAAGTTAAGAGCAGTCAGGGCAATGGAAATATTTAAATCCACAGGGCTGCGCATGTCTGAATGGTCGAGTATCCATGGTTTCAGGGAGAGTCATTATGAAGTTCTGAAACTTGGATTAAGAAGAGAAAGGGATGAATTATATCCGAGAATAAATAAAAGGGTGGATGATATGCTGATTGCAGGCTGGGTAGATGAGGTGAGACATATTCTTTCCCTGGGATATAAGGAGGAACTGAAGCCTTTTACAAGCATCGGATACAGAGAGATACTCCTTTATATTAAAGGTTTAATTAGCCTGGAAGATATGGTAAAAGATATAAAAATGCATACACGACACTATGCAAAAAGGCAAATGACGTGGTTCTCCAAAGAAAAAGATGTTGTCTGGCACGAGTATCCTGAAGGTATTGGTATTATAAAAACAACTGTTTCGGAGTTTTTGAAAGGATGGAACTCAAGAGGATTATAGAAGCGGTTCTTTTTGTGTCCGGTAAACCTGTAACGCTGAAAGGGCTCAATAAGAGGCTTGAAAGCTGTTCTATGGCAGATATTGAAGGGACTGTTAAAGAACTGATGTCTGAATACAACTACTCGGAAAGGGCAATAGAGATAGTCGAAGTATCAGGCGGCTACCAGATGAGAACGAAAATAGATTTTAAAGAATGGGTAAAAAGGTTTGTAAAAGAAAAAGATGTTGAATTAACGAAATCTGTACTTGAAGCGCTTGCAATTATTGCTTACAGACAGCCTATAACAAAAAGGGAGGTGGATGCTTTAAGGGGGGTAGACTCATCGCGTGCCATTAAGCAACTGCTTGAAAGAAAATTTATCGAAATTGCAGGAAGAAACGAAGAGATCGGAAAACCTATTGTTTTCAGAACAACGAACAGATTTCTTGAAGTATATGGACTAATGTGTTTAGAAGATTTACCGACAATAAAAGAGTTGGAAGTATTAGAAAAATAGGAGGGTAATTATGGATGTATCTGAATTATTGATTTTTATGGTTGACAATAAAGGTTCTGACCTGCATGTCAGTTCCGGCGAGCCTCCTGTTGTGAGGATAAACGGGGATATGATGAAGATTGAGGTGCCGCCCATGGACAAGGATGAAGTCCATAACATGATATATGATATTCTGAACGATCAGCAGAGAAAGGTTTTTGAGGAGAATCTTGAACTGGATTTTTCTTTTGCTCTTGGCGATATTGCAAGGTTCAGAGTGAATGTTTTTAAACAGCAGAGAGGCGATGCTGCTGTTTTCAGAACAATTCCAACAAAGATACCTACCTTCGAAGAATTGAACCTACCCAAGGTTTTTATGGATATTTCCAGATTGGAAAAAGGGCTTGTCCTTGTTACAGGCCCGACCGGTAGTGGCAAGTCCACGACCCTTGCGGCAATGGTTGACTTAATAAACCGGGAAGAAAAGGGACATATACTGACTGTCGAAGATCCGATCGAGTTTGTCCATCAATCGAAGGGCTGCCTTGTTAATCAACGCGAACTTGGACCTCATACAAAAAGTTTTTCCAATGCATTGAGGAGTGCTCTTCGTGAAGATCCTGATGTGATTCTTGTTGGCGAATTGAGGGATTTGGAGACCATTTCCCTTGCACTTACCGCTGCAGAGACAGGACACCTTGTTTTTGGAACATTGCATACAAGCGGAGCACCGAAAACAGTTGACAGGGTTATAGACGTTTTTCCTGCGGCTCAGCAGGCACAGGTTAGATCAATGTTTTCCGAGTCCATACAAGCAGTTATAACACAGGCATTGTTCAGGCGAAAAGATAGAAAGGGCAGGGTTGCAGGCTTTGAGATTATGATCGGTAATCCTGCTGTAAGGAACCTCATCCGGGAGGGTAAGATTGCCCAGATACCATCCATTATGCAAACAAGCAAGGCCCTTGGTATGCAGACAATGGAAGCTTCAGTTACCGAATTGCTTGCAAAAAATATTGTTACAAGAGATGAGGTGGCTTTTTATCTGCCTCAATCTGCGCAGCAGAGGTAATGAATTATGACCGATATTTTAGAATATTTAAGATATATGAATCAGATGGATGCCTCGGATATATATATTACTTCGGGTCTCCCTGCTATGTTCCGAATTCAGGGCTCCACAGAACCTTATGACGAACCGCCTTTAACCCCTGAAGACACGGATAGAGTAGCAGCTGCTATAATGAATGAAAAACAGAAGGTCCAGTTTGCTCAAGAGTTTGAACAGAATCTTGCACTTTATTATCCTGATATTGGCAGGTTCAGGGTCAATATTTTCAGACAGAGGGGATGCACCGGTATTGTTATCAGACAGATTAAAACAGAGATAAAAAGTCTCGATGAAATGGGCCTGCCGGCAGTCTTCAAAGATATTATGATGAGCAAAAGGGGTCTTGTGCTTGTTGTCGGTGCTACAGGAAGCGGCAAATCCACCACTCTTGCATCAATGATAGACCACAGGAATGCCAATCAGCGCGGACACATAATCACCATAGAGGACCCGGTTGAATATGTCCATAATCACAAAAAGAGTGTTATTACCCAGAGGGAGGTGGGTTTCGATACCCTTTCCTTTTATAATGCCTTGAAAAATACCTTACGGCAGGCGCCTGATGTGATCCTTATCGGTGAGATAAGGGATTCGGAAACCATGGAAGATGCCATTACCTTTGCAGAAACAGGCCACCTTGCCCTTGGTACCCTCCATGCAAACAATGCGAACCAGGCAATTGAAAGGATCATGAACTTTTTTCCTATAGAGAGGCATCTTCAGATACACATGCAGCTATCATTGAACCTGAGGGCTATTATATCTCAAAGGCTGATACCGACTGTTGAAGGAAAAAGGGTTGCAGCTATAGAGATAATGCTCGACAGCCCGAGGATAAAAGACCTTATTATGAGGGGCGAGGTTGGTCTTTTAAAAGAGACGATGGCCGAAGCGTATAATGAAGGTATGCAGACCTTTGACCAGCATATAATGGACTTTTATAAGGCAGGAAAGATTGACTACAATAATGCTATTGCAAACGCTGATAGTCCTAACGATTTAAGATTGAAGATAAAAATGTCCGGTATTGAAAAAGAAGATGTTGACAAAAAAGAGCCTTCATTTAAACTGAAGGTTGATCAGAAATGAAAAATGTTTTAGGGAATTAGCTGCTCCGCCGTAAGCATCCGGAGCAGCTAATTTTTTATTATATTTCCTTATCTAAATAGTGTATAATTGCAAAAAAAATGTCACATGAATTGATAATCCTTATAATTACCGCCGCCTCAATAGGTTTTTTCCATACGTTGATCGGTCCTGACCACTATATACCGTTTATAGTAATTGCCAAGGCAAGAAAATGGTCTTTAATGAAGACAATGTGGATAACCTTTTTATGCGGTATTGGTCATATCGGAAGCTCGGTTGTATTGGGTATGGCAGGCATAGTTTTAGGTATTGCTGTAACAAGATTGGAAATAGTGGAATCGTTTCGAGGTAACCTTGCAGCATGGGCGCTCATTGCCTTCGGGTTGGTATATTTTGTTTGGGGCTTAAGGAGGTCTATAAGAAACAAACCCCACAAACACGTGCATTTTCATTTAGACGGCGGCAAACATATCCATGAGCATGTTCACGTTGAGGAACATACTCATATTCATAACGTTGAAAATAATACAAATATCACACCCTGGGTGCTTTTCACAATCTTTGTTTTTGGTCCTTGTGAGCCGCTTATTCCCATATTGATGTATCCTGCAGCCAAGAGCAGTTTTTTTGGCCTGATGGTAGTAACATTTGTATTCGGTGGAGTTACAATAATGACTATGTTAAGCATTGTTGGTATTTCATATAGGGGTATCAATTTTCTTCCTTTCAAACGTTTTGAAAGATATAGCCATGCTTTGGCAGGTGCTGCCATTTTTCTTTGTGGGATTGCAATACAATTCCTCGGCATATAGCGGATAAAGGCCTAAAGCACTAACAGACAGAAAAGTACAAAAAATTCTAAACACAATTCATCAATATTCTTAAGTCTTTGTAAAAATATCCGATATTATACTGAAAGGTGAAATATATAATTATTAAGTCTGGAACATAGAAAAATTATGATAAAGGATTTAAAAAAAAGAATTGAAGGTGCTATTAACTTATTGCCACCGATTCCTGCGATAATGGCAGAGTTATTAAATGCCCTTGACGATGACAATACGGACATCAACTCTTTAGCAAGAATAATCTCAAAAGATCCTTCAATGAGCCTGAATGTGCTGAAGGTTGCTAATTCTGCCTTTTACCGGCTCCCATATAAGGTTTCGTCCATTGACCATGCGGTAAGAATGCTGGGAGTCAAAGAGATTACAATGATTTGTATAGCCTGTGGTACATATAAAGCATTAAAGCCATCCCGAAATGGACAAACATTTGATATGGATGAATTCTGGAAACATTCTGTGGCTACTGCGGTAATTGCAAAAAGGCTATGCAATAAGGTGAATATAAAAGACCAGGGAGCTATTTATCTGTCAGGCCTTCTGCATGATGTTGGAAAGATAATATTGGATAAATTTGTTCATGAAATATATGAGATTGTCATTAAGGCAACCCGTGACGAATGCATATCGATGATTGAGGCTGAGAAAAAGTTTATCGGTGAGTCTCACGAGACAATTGGCGGCTGGATTATGGAACGGTGGAAGCTGCCGTTTATGTTTATTGACGTCGCAAGCCACCATCATTCTGTAATGGATTCTTCGGAGGGAAACAGAACAGCTGTTGCTGTTTGCTCAATGGCGGATCAATTGGCAAGGATTGAAGATTTTGGTTTTGGCGGTGATATGAGCGGGGTTGTTTTGAATGAAACAGAAGCATTCAATGTTCTTTTAAAAGCCGATACAGCAATCGCAGAGATAGATTTTGTCAAGTTCATCTGGGATCTGGAGAATGTTGACAATGAAATCGAAGAGATGGAAAACATTCTGAAAAATTGAATTAACTGCCGCAATCAGCATTATCTCCTTTAAGCTTATTAAGTGCATGAGGTAGGGCAACCGATACAAAGGAAAGACATTCAGTTGCTGCCTTCGGGCTTCCTGGAAGGTTGATGATGATACTCTCGCCCCTTATCCCACAGATACCCCTTGATATTATCCCGTGAGGGGTGATCCTGTAGCTCTCAATACGCATTATTTCAGCGAAACCGGGCAAATCTTTTTCAATGACCATTCTTGTGGCTTCAGGAGTTACATCCCTGTTTGACAAACCTGTACCGCCGGTTGTAACAACAAGGTCTATCTTTTGTTCATCAATCAGCTTCTTTATCGTATCAGCAATAATATCTGTTTCATCCGGTACGATAAGAATATCGGTTACATTATAAGAATCTTTAAGCATTTCAGCTATTGCAGGTCCACTTTTGTCTACACGTTCACCTACGGAGCCCTTATCACTGCATGTAATAATTACAACACTATATTTCATTGCATTACCTCGATTTCATCTCCTGTTTTGATTTCACCCTCAGTGAGCACCTCGGTAAAAATACCTTCTCTTGGCATTACGCAATCACCGACTTGCTGGAAAATAGCGCACCTGGCATGGCATTCCTTACCTATTTGTGTGACCCTTAAAATAATTCCGTCTCCGACTTTAAATTTTGTGCCTATGGGTAGCGTAAAAAGTTCTATGCCTTCAGTGGTCAGGTTTTCAGCAAAATCTCCGCAATCCACATCGACTCCCATGTCCTTTATCTTCTGAATACTCTCCTTTGCCAGGAGGCTTACTTGTCTGTGCATAAAACCTGCATGTGCGTCATTCTCAAGCCCCCTATCTTTTATCAACATGCACTTCCCTATTGCATGTTTCTTCTCGCCCTTTTTGTCACTGATATTTACTGAAATGATCTTACCTTTCATGTCTTATACTCCATAGCCTTATATTTCGTGTTTTTACGCTTCACGAATCACACTTCACGTTTTTTACATATTTGCCGCTCTTCCCGCCGCTCTTTTCAAGGAGATAGAATGGCCCAAGTTCAATACCCTTATCAATAGCCTTGCACATATCGTATATTGTCAGCGCAGTGAGCATAACGCAGGTAAGAGCTTCCATCTCAACACCGGTCTGTCCTTTTATTTTTACAGATGATGTAATTTCCACAATGGATTCTTTGTCATCAAAGTTATAATTGACATCTATATGGGTAATGGTCAAGGGATGGCATAGAGGTATAAGCTCATGTGTTTTTTTAGTTCCCATAATGCCGGCTATTTTAGCAACAGTAAAAATATCACCCTTTGGCCCAACACCTTTTCTAATTTCCCTGTATGTTTTAGGCGACATCCTTACCTTACCAAAGGCCTTTGCCGCCCTTTCAGTTTCCTTTTTTTCAGTAACATCAACCATACGTGCCTTACCATTGCTGTCTAAATGGGTAAGTTTCATCTCCTCTCCTCTATCCTCCTATATGCTGCAAACTTCTTTGACATTTTTTAATCTGGCCGATTTCATCCTTTCTTTCAGGTTTTACCTTGACGATATTGATTATAAAAGTCTTTATTTCTTCATCGCTTTTTCCTTCTCTCATGAGTTTTTTCACATCATATCCCACATCAGAAAATAGACATGGCCGAATTTTACCGTTTGAAGTAAGCCTGATTCGGTTGCATTCCGAGCATATATGAGAAGATACGGGGCTGATAAACCCTATCTTGCCAGCTGCGCCTTTAATATTAAACATCTTCGCAGGACCTCTTTCATTATTAATAGAAGACTCCAGTTCGTATACTTCTCTTATGCGGGCTTCAATTTCACTTGAAGTGACAATCTTTGTTCTGTCCCACATGCCTGAATCGCCAAAAGGCATATATTCTATAAATCTAAAGTGATGATTATAACGTATTGTTAGTTTTGCAAAATCGAGGATTTCATCATCATTGAAGCCTTTAATAATAACAGAATTAATTTTAATCGGGTTTAAACCTGAATAATGAGCCTTCTTAATGCTCCTTATTACATCGGTGAAAGCATCAACACCTGTTATGTAAGCGAACTTGTCTTTTTTCAACGTGTCAAGGCTGATATTTACCCTTCTTAATCCTGATTCCATAAGCTCTTTAATGTTTTTTCCAAGTAAAACGCCGTTTGTGGTTAGACTTATATCGTTAATACCCTGTATTTTATTTATTTCTCCGAGAAGATAAGAAATCCCTTTTCTTGCAAGGGGTTCTCCTCCTGTCAAGCGGATCTTGCTTACGCCAAGCTCGGCGGATATTTTTACGAAGCGGATAATTTCTTCATAGGAAAGCATATCATTATGGGGGATAAAGGGAAATGTCCCGTCAACACAGTATTTACACCTTAAATTACATCTGTCGGTAATAGAAATTCTCACATAATTAATAACTCTGTTAAACTCATCAATCAGCATATTTATTGTTCACCGTTATTCATTGATATATTTTATTGGTTTTTTTATACCGTATCCGTCCATGCCTATAAGTTAAGTCTTTTTTTAGATTTATCCAAGGTAATCAGTTCCATAAGCATTTTAAATTTCCTGTCTTCCGGAAATTACATTTGGTGTAATACTATAACTGATTAAAAGAACTAAGTCAAAAAGCCAGAATGTTGCCTTATATGCCTCATTCTAATACCCTGAAACGATTTCTTTAAGAATTTATTTCAACATAAAACATTTGTAAAATTTTACAATCAATATAAAATAAGGGGTCTTTTTAATATCCAAAAAAATCGGAATGATATTTGTTGAATAGTGACAAAGTATGTGATAACGGTATTTTATTCATGAAAATAGTTTATGCAATAAGACATGTGGGCATGACAGGCGGAGTAAAAGTATTTTTCCAGCATGTGGAGCTTTTGCGAAACATGGGACATACGGTCTATCTTATTACGCGTTTTCTTGATGAAGAGTGGGGTTTCAGGGTAACGCCGGAAATAGTTCCTTCATTTGATGATATGTATGTGCCGGAAGCGGATGCAATTGTAGTTACAACCCCGAAGGACGTGGAGGACCTATGGAAAATTGCCAAGAAAAGGAATATCCCGCTCTTTCATTTCATGCAAGGTTTTGAGCCTGATTATGTGCTGGAGAGGATAAGAGGGCATGTTATACCAGCGCGTTTCTGCTCAAAGGATTTTTTGACAAGACTGAACTATTTTAGGAAAAAGCATGGTTGGAAACAAAAACTTAAAAGGTTTGATGAGTTGTACAGACTTCCTACTGTGAAGATTGCCATTTCTCCACATCTTGTTGCAGGCGTTGAAAAAAGATTCAATATGCCGTGCTATCTTTTGCCTAACGGTATTGACAGGAAAGTGTTTTATCCTAAGGTAGTAGAACTCGATTATTCAGGTACGATCAGAATACTTTCGGTGGGAAATTCTACCATAGAATACAAGGCTATACCGGATATATTAAAGGCAGTAAAGATTCTGAAAGAGAAAGGGAAAAATGTTTTACTGACAAGAGTGTCACCGGCAGATATTCCGGATGATGAAAAGAACTATGGGGTGGTAGACAGGTTTTTTGTAAGGATATCCGAGCAGGAGATGGCAGATTTGTATCGGGAAACCCATATACTTGTTTCTGCATCAACCGAGATAGAAGGTTTCGGCTTACCGCCTGTGGAGGCTATGAGTGCAGGAACACCTGTAATCCTGACAAAGGTTCCCCCCTTTCTTGCATTCGATGAGGCCTATGACTATGCATATTTTGTAAATGTGCACAAACCGGAAGAGATTGCAAAGGCTGTTATTGAGATAGCAGAAAATGAAGAAATGCGTCTTTCTCACATTAAACGTGGGTTTGAGGTATCGGGCAAGTATGCAATAGAGAGCATCGGAGAAAAACTTGAATTGATTTTGCAAAAGGGCATTCAGGCAAAGCACAATAGATGATTGAAAAGAACAGCAATAATAACTGCATGCTGTTTTTAGTGTAGATTGTTTATTCTTAAAATAATTCGATAAAGCAAATAAGAAAATATCTTGACATGCAAATAGTTTACTGGCATTATTAATGTGTTCAGTGGTTGAACATATTCAAAATTTATTTATCTTCAATGGTAACGGTAACATTCGCTAATAGCGGTAGCCTATCAATTTTTCGGAACACCCGCAAACGGGTACCCGGTCGTCCCCTCCACTGGCATCAAGCCACGACCCGCGATGCGGATGCCATGAGAGCAAAACAACAATATATGTTTTATGAACGAAGCTCAGTTTAAGACTCTGAAAGAATTATCCGTAGAGGGTACGGTATCTCAACGTGACCTTTCCAGAAAGGTAGGGTTGAGTCTCGGCAGCATCAACTATATCATGAAGGAGCTTATTCAAAAAGGATATGTCAAAACCCAGCGCTTTAAAAACTCGAGTAAAAAAGCAGCTTATATATATGTTCTGACGCCTCAGGGGATAAATGCACGGGTCAAACAAACCCAGTATTTTCTTCAGAAAAAAATGGAAGAGTACGAAAGGTTAAAGATGGAGATAGATGAATTAAAAAAAGATACAGATGAAGTAGGACAGGTGAAGGCAGACCGGAAAGCTAAAACGGAAGGAGATATAAGCCTATGAAATTGCTTATTACAGGGGGCGCCGGATATGTCGGGTCTGTGCTCACAAACACAGCGCTTAAAAATGACTACGAGGTAAGAGTTATTGACTCTTTATTTTTTGATAACAAGGTGCCCTTGATACATCTTGGTAATCCTAATTATGAATTTTTTAATATTGATATTACGGATTCAGGGAAAGTTAGGCCTTACTTGAAAGACATTGATTTTGTGATACACACTGCTGCAATAGTAGGAGAACCCGCAAGTAATAAATTCCCTGATTTGACGGAAAAAACAAATTTTGTAGCTACAAAAGAACTTATAAGGCTTGCAGCAGAAGAAGGGGCAAAAGGCTTTATCTTTCTTTCTACCTGCTCTAACTACGGGGTTGTTGATGGACTTGCAAGCGAGAACACAAATTTGAAGCCCCTTTCGCTCTATGCTGATACCAAGGTAAGAGTGGAAAATTTATTAATGGATAACCCAGGGAACATCGATTGGGTTGTATGTAGGATGTCCACTATCTATGGAGCATCGCCGAGAATGCGTTTTGACCTTACAGTCAACGATTTTGCATTGAATGCCTTTATGAAGAAATATCTCGATATCTTTTTACCTTATACATACAGACCTTATATACATGTTTATGATGCAGCAAGGGTAATTATCTCAATGATCGGGCAATTCAATAAGGTTTGTAGAAATGTTTTTAATGTTGGATTCAATACTGAAAACTACCAGAAGATTAGAATAGCTGAGATTGTGAAGAAGTTTGTTCCTGATCTGAAAATAGATGTAGTAGATAAAGGCGCTGATCTTAGAGATTACCAGGTTGATTTTACTAAGCTTAAAGAATATCTTGGTTTGACAAATGTTTTTACAGTGGAAGACGGAGTCAGGGAGGTCGTGAAAATGCTGTCTTCAGGAATCATAGAAAATCCATATGAAAACATATATTACAACACGGAACCTAAATTTAGGAGCGGTGGTGAAGATAGAGCTTGATGCACCAAATCTGGGTGCAATTGAAAAGGCATATATTGAAAAGGTCATAGATTCGAACTTTGTCTCTACCTTCGGTCCTTTTGTCCCGCAATTTGAAGATGAAATTGCCATATATCTTGGTGCTAAAAGGGCAGTGTCGACTCAGAGTGGAACCGCTGCTCTTCACGTAGCTTTATATGAATTGGGAATAAAAGAGGGGGACGAGGTTATTGTTCCAGCCCTTACCTTTGTTGCTACGGTGAATCCGATTGTTTACGTAAATGCAAAACCTATCTTTGCCGATGTGGATATAAAAACCTGGAATATTAGTCCTGCTGAAATTGAACGCTGCATATCGCCGAGGACAAAGGCAATTATTCCTGTCCATCTTTATGGAAACCCTTGTAAAATGGATGAGATAATGGAGATAGCCGAAAAATACGGGCTTTTTGTAATAGAGGATGCAACAGAGAGCCTTGGCGCTAAATACAAAGGCCAATATATGGGGAATGCAGGAGATCTTGGCTGTTTAAGCTTTAATGGCAATAAGACTATTACCACAGGCGGCGGCGGCATGGTTGTGGGAAATGATGAAAAGCGCATGGAGCACATCAAATTTCTTGTAAATCAGGCTCGTGATGAATCGAGGGGTTACTACCACCCGGAGATAGGGTTCAATTATAGAATGACGAATCTTGAAGCAGCTATGGGGCTGGCTCAGATGGAGAGGCTCGGCGAATTCCTTGCAAAGAAGAAGATGTACAACGATATATACCGTGAGGAATTGGGTAAACTTGATTTTGTCCGTTTTCAGGAGTCATATGAGTGTGCCGAAAGTTCATTCTGGTTTACCTGCATAACAATTGAGAAAAAGATTGATTTTAATTCCTTAATGGATTTATTAAAAAAGAAAAACGTGCCTGTTCGAAGGGTTTTTATGCCTATTACCGGTTTCCCGCCATATATTGCCGGAGATGAAATTTCCTTGAAAAACTCTGATGAAATATATGAAAAAGGTTTATGCCTGCCCTGTTCCACGTTGAATTCGGCTGATGATATCTATTATGCCTGCAAGGCAATAAAGGAGACTATTTCATAACCATGGAAGACTTAATACTTTTTGGTGGAGGCGGTCATTGCAGGTCATGTATTGATGTCATCGAAACTGAGAATATTTTCCGTATCGCAGGAATTGTAGACATTAAGGAGAAGCTGCACCAGAAGGTTCTGGGATATGAAATTTTGAGTACTGAAGATGATCTTGCCGGTCTTGTTGAGAGGTTTAAATTTTTTTTAATAACCATCGGTCAGATAGAAAATGCCTTTGTAAGGATTGAAAAATTTGACATGTTAAAAAAATTTGGTGCACTGTTTCCCGTGATAACCTCACCTAGGGCTCATGTATCGAAACATTCCGTCATTAGTGAGGGCACTATTATAATGCATAATGTAATTGTCAATGCGGGTGCTGAGATAGGCAGAAACTGTATCATAAACACCGGCGCCATTATCGAGCACGATGTAGTTATAGGCGATCACTGCCACATATCAACGGGAGCGGTGATAAATGGAGGGACGAGAATCGGAGCAAAAACTTTTATCGGAAGCAACAGTGCCACAAGGCAATATATCGAGATAGGTGAAAGCGCCTTTGTAAAAAGCGGTGTTACTGTTCCGTTTGGCATTTGTTCATGTGAACAATTTCCATCAAAAAAACGGTAGGACATGAAAAACAAACTGTCTGATAAGAAGGTATTTATTATTGCTGAAGCCGGTGTGAATCATAACGGGGATATCGGGATTGCAAAAAAAATGATTGATACAGCAGTTAAAGCAGGTACTGACGCTGTTAAGTTTCAGACTTTTGTGCCGGAAGATCTTGTGAGCAAAAAAACGCCCAAGGCGGAATATCAGAAAAGCACCACAGATGCAGGAGAATCACAGCTTGAGATGCTGAAAAAGCTGTCTCTTAAAGCTGATGCACATAAAGAACTTATCGAATATTGTAAAAAAAAGAGAATCCAATTTCTTTCGACCCCCTTTGATATGGACAGCATCGATCTCCTCGAAGGTCTTGGTCTTGAGACGTTTAAAATACCTTCAGGTGAAATAACTAATCTTCCCTATTTGAGAAAAATAGGAAATTTGAAAAAGAAGATCATCATGTCCACAGGCATGGCTGATATGAAAGAAATCGGAAGAGCAATAAAAATTCTTGTTGAAGCCGGGACATCCAAAGAAGATATAACACTTCTTCATTGTAACACCGAGTATCCTACTCCTCTTCAAGATGTAAACCTTCTTGCCATGGTTGCCATGAAAAAAAGATTCGGCATGAAGGTAGGTTATTCAGATCATACACTGGGAATAGAAATACCTGTAGCTGCAGTGGCTCTCGGTGCAGAGATTATTGAAAAGCATTTTACACTTAATAGAAATGCCAAAGGTCCGGATCACAGGGCATCACTTGAACCGGAAGAACTGGAGGCAATGGTGACGGCAATAAGAAACATAGAGGAAGCCCTTGGTAATGGGGTAAAAACACCATCGCCTTCGGAAACAAAAAATATGGTTATTGCTCGTAAAAGCATCGTCGCTTCAAGGGCGATAAAAAAAGGCGATGTTATTACAGAAGAAAATATTACCGTTAAGAGGCCGGGAACAGGGATCAGCCCTATGAAATGGGACAGTATTCTGGGGAAGAGGGCAAAAAGAGATTTTGAGCCTGATGAAATAATAGAGGTATGAATTTGCTGAAGCATAATCAAAAAACGTCTTCGGGTAAGTTAGATTCTTACTATCAGGGCTGGCGTGCAGAGGTTTTAGCGGAATATATCTTGTCAGAAATTGCTTTTGTGGTGCCAGTTCATGTCAGAAGCGACGTCGGGGCAGATTTTTTCTGCACTTTGTTTGCAAAAGAAGAAAGGTATTTAGAACCGGGAAAAACTTTTTCAATACAGGTAAAAGCTAAAGGAAAAGAAATTACGTTGAACTCAACAAATCTGAACTTTCTTGCAAGTTTGAGAATTCCCCATTATTTATGTATTGCGAACAGGAAAAATTCTTCTATTGAAATATATTCATGCCAGCAGTTGCTCCCTCTGTTCATAAAATTTGGAAATTTTTCAAGAGAAAACAAGACAGAGGGAAGGTTTTTGATAAAACTGAAACCTATTAAAAGATATTTAAAAAGAAATCTAATTAACATAACAAAACTTGTAGAGAAAAATGATTTTTCAGATCTTCTGAAAGATGAACATGTGGTTAAATGGAATGAAAAGAAAAAGGCAAAGCAGATTGAGTTAGAAATAGGCCCGCAGGTTTTTGAAACGTCAATGGAAACATTAAAGCTAAATGGCGACGAAAGAAAAACTATATCAGCATGTCTATCCGATTGGATTAACTTCGATTATTTTAATATTAATAATTTCTCTGCCTGTGTCTACTCTCCGTTGGCGAGATATTTCAACAAAGATAATGTTTTAACAACAGAGACGATAAGTTTTAATCAAGAAAACCCTGAAACATTTGTTTATACCTATACCACGACAAGGTTAGCAATATTGCTTGAGCACTTAAAAAGAATCGGTACTAATGTTAATGAGATTAATACCTTGAATCAACTTATTGATTTACTTTCGGAAAAAAACAAAATCAATATAGATAATAAAAATGATATTATGCCAGACTGGACGAAAGAATGGGATGCACGCTTAAGAAAAGCCTATTCCGAGTTGTCGGGTAAAAACTAAAACAAAACATGCCTAAGCCGAAACGTAAAATAGCAGTTGTAACAGGAACACGAGCTGAGTACGGACTTCTTTACTGGATCATTAAAGGCATACATGAAGATCCTCAACTTGAACTGCAGCTCATTGTTACCGGTATGCACCTGTCAACAGAATTCGGCTATACAATTAAAGATATTGAAAAAGATGGTTTCCCTATTGCTGAAAGGGTTGAAATGCTTCTTTCTTCTGATACAAAAGTATCGACCTCAATTTCAATGGGTATTGGTCTTGCCGGATTTGCAAAGGCATATGAGAGATTGAAACCGGATATTATTCTGGTGCTCGGTGACCGCTTTGAAATATTTTCTGCAGTTTCAGCTGCTGTACCCATGAGAATACCTGTTGCCCATATCCATGGCGGTGAGGCAACGGAAGGTGTTATGGATGAACAGTTCCGCCATGCTATTACCAAGATGAGTGCCATTCATTTTCCTGCTGCACAACATTATGCCGACAGGATAATACAGATGGGGGAGAAACCCGGAATGGTCTACTGCTTCGGTGCTCCGGGACTGGATAATATCTATAAACTCAAATTAGTGAACAGGAAGATGCTTATCAGTGAGCTTGATTTGCATGAGAAGGTAAAAATAGGTGTTGTCACGTTCCATCCAGAGACAATTGATGATTTTCCTGTTGAATCACAGGCACAGGAACTAATGAAGGCGCTTTCGGAAATAGAAAGTGTCTTCTGGGTTATCACCATGTCCAATGCAGACCCGGGAGGAAGAACTATACAGGCCCTTATGGAAAAGTTCGTTCTGGAAAATGCCGGCAAGGTTAAAATGTTTGCATCCCTCGGTCAATTGCGATACCTGTCGCTTTTGAAACATGCAGATCTTATGGTTGGAAATTCATCTTCAGGCATTATTGAAGCACCGTCATTTAAGCTTCCCGTGGTAAACATTGGTGACAGGCAGGCCGGCAGGATTCGTTCAGAAAACATTATTGACGTTCCTGTTTGCAGGAAACGTGATATTGTGAAGGCAATATCTAAAGCAATGAGCGATGATTTCAGAAGCTCATTGAAGGTTCTTGAGAGCCCTTACGGCAAGGGCGATGCCGGTAAAAAGATTGTGAAGGTCCTGAAAACAGTGGATTTAAGCGGTATATTAAAAAAAGAATTCTATGAAATACCTCACGGGAGGCACTAAAGATATATTATGGATAAAGTAAAACTGAAATCTCTTCTTGTTCCCCCTGATACTACTATTAAACAGGCAATGCAGAGGCTAAGCGAGACTTCCGAGAGGATACTCTTTGTCGTCGATGAAAAGGAAATGCTTTTAGGGACGGTTACTGATGGTGATATTCGGACTGCTCTTATAAACGGCCTCAAATTCAGTGATCTGATAGAAATTGTAATGTACAGGAATTTTGTGGCAGTCAATAAAGGCATGTTAAACATGGAGCAGCACGTAAAAAACCTCATGGTTCAAAACAAGATCGAACAGATACCTGTGCTTGATGATGACGGTGTGGTTGTTGATGTTTTCCTTTGGACCGATCTTCTTGGAAAGACCAAAAGCACAAAACCTGAAAAAACCTATGAAAAATTAGTAATTGTAATGGCAGGAGGAAAAGGAACAAGGCTTGAGCCTTTCACAAGAATACTACCTAAGCCCCTTATCCCAATTGGAAATAAACCTGTTATTGAACTTATTATGGAAAGCTTTTATAAATGCGGATTTTATCGTTTCATTTATTCGCTTAACTATAAAAAAGAATACATCAAGCTTTTTCTCAAAGAGAACAAATCAAATTATGATATTGATTGGGTTGAAGAAGACGACTTCTATGGAACAGCCGGAAGTTTGGCACTCATAAAAGACAAAGTTAATGACACTTTTTTTGTTACCAATTGCGATTCTCTCCTGGCTGTGGATTATGCGGATGTGTTGAGATGGCATGAGTCAAAAGGGGCAGCCATGACAATTATCGGATGTCACAACGAGGTAAAAATACCTTTTGGTGTATTGCAATTGGATAACGGAATCCTTGAAGGTATTGTAGAAAAACCTGTCCATGATATGATCATCAATACAGGTGTTTATGTTATGGAACCCATTGTACTGTCTTATTTAAGTCAAAATGAGCACATGAATATGAATGAGCTGATTGAAATTGTGTCGAAGGACAAAAAGGTTGTCGTATATCCCATATACGGAGGCTGGGTTGATATAGGTCAATGGGAAGAATATAAAAAGAGCGTTGAAGAATTTGGAGGTTTTAATACTTGATGAAAAACCGTTACACGAATGTTCATTATAACGAAAACTTAAGGCCTTACACGAAATATCCGGAAAAACTCTGCAACCATCTTGCAGATCATTATTTCAAAAGAAGATCGGGTAATTTTCTTGATCTCTGCTGCGGCAGGGGAGAACACCTGGAAATCTTTCAGAAGATAGGTTTTACCGTATACGGTATTGATATGGATACAGTTGCCAGAGACAAAGGGCTTAGCGTTGCCATTGTCAATATTGAGGAAGAACCCTTTCCTTATGAAGATGATTTTTTTGATGTAATTATGATGAAGTCAGCCATTGAGCATATACGTAATATTGATAATCTGATGAGTGAAGTATATCGCGTTCTGAAGCCAGGCGGTTGCTTTCTTGCCACTACATGCGACTGGAAGAAAAACTATAAAATCTTTTATGATGATTGTACTCATAAGACACCATTTACCAAAGTTTCTATGGAAGATACGTTCAATATGTTTGGATTTAAAAACTTCTATGTGGAATTTTTCTACCATCTGCCTTTCACTTGGAAAGGACCTTTTTATAAAAGTCTGACAAAATTGTTTGCTTTATTGCCTGCGAAATATACTGAGAACTCAAAACTGACGGAGTTTAAAAAATTAGTTAGGTTTTCCAGAGAGGTTCAACTTCTTGGTTACGCTGAAAAATAGTATAAATGATATTGTATGAAAATGTAATTATGAGAAAGATGACCGAACATATGCGAATCACCGATTTATATTACGATGTTGAAGAAATAAAGAATAGATTGTGAAGGGGGCTGAATGAAAGATTTTTTAAAAGAAAATGTACGTTTTATCATGAGGACAGAACTTTTTGCCGGTGATGGTATTGCCAGGGAACTTCCGGAAAAGCTGAAAGGCATGGGTTGGAACAGGATAGGTCTTGTTGTTGACAAAGGTGTCTATCAGGGCAATGGATACGTTAATGAAATCATAGATCTGCTAAAAAGCAGCATGGAAAAAACTGTGCTTTTGATAGGTGAGATGCCGGAACCTACATACGATTATCTGGACAAAGCGAAGACAGAATTTGAGTCATCAGACCTGGACTGTTTTGTTGGTATTGGCGGCGGGAGTGCTCTTGATCTTACAAAAGGACTTGCAACATTAAAGACAAATAAAGGACCGGCCATAGAATACAGAGGCTTCGGCAAGGTAAAAGAGGTCCCGCTTCCTGTCGTGGCTCTTCCAACAACAGCAGGGACAGGAAGTGAAGTTACACCATATGCAGTATTCATAGACACGAAAGAGCGTTGGAAATTTGGAATCAACACGGAATATAATTATCCGAGACTTTCTCTTTATGATCCGGGTTTTCTCGACAGCTGTCCTGATACGGTATATGCCTCTGCAGGAATGGATGCCATGACCCATACTCTGGAAAGCTTCGTTGCAAACGGGGCAAGCGCTTACTCCAGAATATTTTCCAAAGAAGCGTTCAGACTTTTATTTGAAAATCTCAACAGGATTGCACAAAAAGACAGGTCAGTCAGCACAAAGCTGAATCTTCTTGTAGGAAGCGGACTTGCAGGAATTGCCCTTATGAATGCAGGAGCAGGGCCAGCCGGTGCATTGAGTTATCCTCTCGGAGTTTATTTTGATGTTCCTCATGGTCTTGCCGGATCAGTTTTTCTGCCGGGTGTTGTAAAACATAATGTGGAAAAAGGCTACACTGATTATGCAATGCTCTATGATCTTATTTTCGGCGAATCATCAATGGGGGCAGCAGAAAAGTCTATCAGTTTTGCAGAAGAAATACGCAAACTAAGTGCGGCATTAGGTATCCCCACGGATCTGAAAGGTTTCGGTGTAAAAACTGAAGATGATGCCAAACTGATTATTGACAATTCCATGCAGCTTAAAGGTGCCTTTGACCAGAATCCTGTGCCTTTCGGCATAGATGAAATTGAAAAGCTTATATATTCTTTAAGATAAAGAGGTGTTTATGAAATTTGATAATTCTATTAAAACTTATGAAGATGCCCTTAATGTTATCCCTATGGGTACGTCAACCTTCAGCAAAAACCCCAACCTTTTTGTAATCGGCGGAGCACCGTTGTTTATAAAATCAGCAAAGGGATGCAGACTTTACGATGTTGATGATAATGAATTTATTGATTTTTCTATGGCTCTTGGTCCTATTATTCTCGGATATGCCAACGAAGAGGTAGATAGGGCGGCTAAGGCCGGTATTGATGACGGATTGATATTTACCCTTTCCTGCCCGGAAGAAGCAGTGCTAGCAAAGAAACTGACAGAAATCATCCCGTGTTCCGAAATGGTGAGATTCTGCAAGAATGGTTCTGATGTTTGCGAGGGTGCAATCAGACTTGCAAGAAACTATACGAAGAAATTAAAAGTAATAACTGTTGGCGGATATCATGGGTTTCATGACTGGTTTATTGTTTCAACACCCAGAAAAAAAGGCATTCCCGAAGTAATGGCTGAATGGATTCTGCCCCATAATTACAACGATATCGATGCCATAGAAAAGACCATAAAAGACAAAGGAAATGAGATTGCTGCCCTCATTATGGAACCTGTTATAAATTTTGAACCAAATGAAGGTTTCCTTGAGAGAATACGGGAACTTACAAAAGATAACAACATCATACTTATATTTGATGAGATGAAAACAGGTTTCCGCCTTGATATAGGAGGAGGTCAGAAATATTTTAATGTAATCCCTGATCTGGCAGTATTTGCAAAAGGTCTTTCCAATGGTTTTCCTTTGAGTGTACTTACCGGGAAAAAATATCTCATGGAGCAGTTTGAAGACGAAAACTGTTTCTTTTCAGGTTCCTATGCGACAGAGAAGGCATCACTCAACGCCGCACTGAAAACTATTGAGATACTTGACAGAGACAAGGTGATCGAGCATAACTGGAAAGTGGGCGGATTACTGAAAAAAGGTATATCAGATATTATCAGTAAACATAACATCAGTGATTTTGTTAAGATTGTCGGATTTCCGGTAATGAGCCATTTTGTAATAACGGATTATGAGGGCTTTACCGTAAACGAGATAAGATCATTTATTCAGGAGGAATGTGTAAAAAGAGGGTTGCTCTTTGTCGGATATCACCACACTTCTTTTGCCCATAAAGAGAAAGACATTGAATATACTTTAAAAACATATGATGAAGTATTTGCTATAATGAAAACAGTTATTCAGGATAAATCATTGAGAAATAAGATTAACGGTAAGCCTATAAGTGCTTTTAATATAAGGAAATTATAGTTAAGTAACTGTCGAAATTGATATGAAATTTCTTGTAATAGGATATGGCTCAATCGGGAAAAGGCATGCCGGGAATATTCGTTCTTCAGGACATAACGCTGTTCTGCTGAGACATTCAAGGACAGAAAAGAATAAAGAAGGCATTAAAGAATATTATTCCTTTGATGATGTGCTGGCGCATGAAGAGAATATTGACGGTGCCGTTATATGTTCTCCAACTTCCATGCATCTTCATGATGTAAAATTGCTGATTGAAGAAAATATTCCCTTTCTTCTTGAGAAGCCGCCTGCTTCAGATTTGCGGTCAACCGTAGAAATGGCTGATATTATAAGAGCTAAGGAATTTAAGAGATATGATATTGCCTTTAATCTCCGATATCATCCTGTCATCAGATTTCTAAAAGACTTTATCCCGACAATTGGAAGTATTTATGCTGCAAATATTTATGTGGGTTATTATCTGCCGTACTGGAGACCTGATGCTGATTACCGTGAAACGTCAAGTGCAAAAAAAGAGCTTGGCGGTGGTGTTCATATAGAACTAGCCCACGATATCGAGTATGCCCTCTGGTTTCTCGGTTTTCCGGAGTCCCTTACAGGTTATGTAAACAGAGTGAGCTCTCTTGATATATCTACGGACGATATGTGCTCAGCTATTTTAAAGTACAAAAGCGGCGCTGTTGCTGAAATCCACCTTGACTATCTCTCGCATAAGTATTTAAGAGGCGGGAGAATTATAGCAGAGAAAGGCACTGTCGAATGGGAATGGGATGGCAAGGGCGGCAGGGTTGCTTATTTCAGCAAAGAAAAAAGGTTGTCTGAGGATGTTTTTGTTGTTCAGCCCGGTTATGATTTTAACAGTACCTATTTGGAGGAACTGGAAAATTTTATCGGAATCATAAAAGGTACCAACAGGAGTATGGTAGATCTAGAGACTGCCTTAAGTACCATGAAGGTTATTGGGGCAATTGAAAGATCTGATAATGAGAAAAAATGGATTTCTCCTGATGATGTGCATTATTAAACAAGAGGAAGGTCAATGAAAAAATATGTAATTATATCTGGTGGATTAGGGGTATTGGGTCAGAGTTATGCAAAAATATTAATTGATGATGGCTACGATATTTTGTTGCTTGACACAAAGGAATATCATAAAGACAGAACGATCTATGGAGAATATTTTCAATGTGATATAGCAAATGAAAAAGACATAGCAAGACTTGAAAATCATCTCTCTTCTGGTGAATGCGAAATACACGGACTCGTCAATAACGCATCCTGTCAGCCTGAAGGTTTTGCAAATGAGCTTGAAGACTATTTGCCTGATACCTTTAGAAAGGTTCTCGAAGTAAATCTTGTAGGCAGTTTTCTGCTTGTAAAGCTTGTGGTGCCTTTTATGAAGAAGCAGGGATTCGGAAGTATTGTCAATATTGGCTCCATTCAGGGAGTAGTTGCGCCCACATTTACCATATATGAAGGTATGAAGATTACATCACCGTTGGTGTATGCTGTCTCAAAGGCCGGCATAATTCATTTCTGCAAGTGGGTCGCTGCCAAATACGGACGATACGGCATCAGATGCAACGCAGTCTCTCCGGGAGGAATTGGTGACTCTCAGAGAGGTGGGAGTGATTTTGCAAAGACATATGCTTCAAGAGTACCCCTTGGAAGGATGGCATCGTCAAATGACGCGGCTGAAGCAGTGCGTTTTCTGATCAGTGACCGTTCGGCTTATATAACCGGCCAGAATCTTCTTGTTGACGGCGGCTGGACAATATATTGAAAGCAGTTTTTAATTTTGAATTTTTATTTATGAAAACTTTGACCGGGTTCCGGCGGGTTTCATGATTTTTGCGAGGCTATAATGTATAAAGATAAAAAATGTCTTGCTGTAATAACTGCAAGAGGAGGGAGTAAGGGCCTTCCGGGAAAAAATATAAAAATTCTACTCGGAAAACCTCTTATTGCATGGACAATTGAAAAGGGTTTGGAAAGCAAATATATTGACAGAGTCATTGTGTCTACTGACAGCGATGAAATTGCTGCTGTGTCAAAAAAGTACGGGGCAGAAGTGCCGTTTATGAGGCCAGAGGAACTCTCCGGTGACAGCATGGGCTCCTTTGATGTGGTAGTCCATGCCATTGAATATCTGGCAAAAAATGGTGATGAGTATGATTATGTGGTACTTCTTGAACCTACTTCACCCATGAGAAAGAAGGGTGATCTTGACAATGCTATTGCCAATTTAATAGACAAAGAAAAAGAGGCTGACAGCCTTGTTAGCCTGGGAAGGGTTAATCTCGAACATCCGGCAGTTATAAAGAAGGTCAACGATAAGGGTTATATGGTGCCTTATATTAAAAAACCCGAAAAGGCAACCGGGCGACAGGGATTCAGCCTGGCATATTTTCCCTATGGGGTTATCTATATTACAAAGATTAAAGCTCTCTATAAATACAAAAGTTTTTATCAGCGCAGGACAATACCTTATTTTGTAGAAAGATGGCAATGCTATGAGGTAGATGACATTTACGATTTTATGATAATTGAGACGATAATGCAGGAAAGAATAAACGATATAGTGTAACAGCAGAAAAATCGTATTACCAATTTTGACAATAACAAACTTTAAGAAAGTATGCAGTAACAAGGAGGAAGCATGAGTGCAGAAGAGAAGTCAAAACAAACAAATAAACATAATAACGAGAGCGAACTCGAGGCTTATTATGGATTACCAAGTGAAGTTAAGTTTTGTAATGAGTGTGTTTATTCGAACCAGAATCCAATCTCTGACAACGAATTTGCCCACAATATCAATAGAAAAAAAAGAACACTTAATTTTAATGACGATGGGATATGCGATGCATGCAGTTGGGCAGATATGAAGAAAGGTGGTACCGTTGACTGGAACCAAAGAGAACAGGAATTGATTGATCTCTGCAATAAACACCGCAAAGATGATGGTTCTTATGACTGCCTTGTCCCTGGTTCCGGTGGAAAAGACAGTTTTTATGCAGCACATATTCTCAAATACAAATATGGCATGCATCCTCTTACGGTAACCTGGGCACCCCATATGTACACTGACTGGGGCTGGAAGAACTTTCAGGCATGGATTCATGCCGGTTTCGATAATTATCTATTCACTCCGAACGGAAGGGTTCATAGATTATTGACTAGGCTTGCAACAGAGAATATTTTTTATCCATTCCAGCCTTTTGTTATCGGACAGAAGAACTTTGCACCTAAATTTGCATTAAAGCATAAAATTTCTCTCATATTCTTCGGTGAAAACGAAGCAGAGTATGGTAATCCGGTGGAAGACAACTTCAATCCTAATAGGGACTGGTCTTATGCGACTGCTGATGACCCCGATAATGTATACATATCCGGTGTAGCTGTTAAATCCTTAAAAAATGATTATGGATTAAGTCAAAATGATCTTTCACCTTATCTGCCTTCGAGACTTGAAGATATGGAAAAAATGAACATACAGTTCCAATTCCTTGGCTATTATCTGCCGTGGCATCCGCAGGGCTGTTATTATTATGCTGTTGAACACGGCAATTTTCGTTGTGCTCCAGAGAGAACTCCAGGCACCTATAGCAAGTACAACAGTATCGACGACAAAATTGATGATTTCCACTTCTTATCGCACTATATAAAGTTTGGGATGGGAAGGGCTACGTACGACGCTGCTCAAGAGATAAGGAACGAAGAAATCACACGTGATGAAGGAATTGCGCTCGTAAAGAAGTTCGACGGTGAATTCCCTGAGAGATTTGCAGAGGAGATATTTAAATACTTAAGTATTCCGGAAAAGGAATACCCGGTTGCATCCAAGATGTTCGAGAGTCCGCTGATAGACAGAGATTATTTCATGAGTCTATGCGATAGATTCAGATCTCCGCATCTCTGGAAAAAAGAGAATGGACAATGGAAACTGAGATATCCTATATGGGAAGCGGAAGGAAAATAATAAGGCTTAAAAATGCATAACATGCGACTCATTGCCCGTCTTGATGTTAAGGGGCCTAATCTTGTAAAAGGTGTACAGCTTGAAGGTTTGCGCAAAATGGGGAACCCAAACAGATTTGCAAAAAAATATTATGACGACGGGATTGATGAGATTATTTATATGGACATAGTAGCAAGCCTTTATGAGCGTAATAATATTAAAGAAATAGTGCGGCGCACCTCTGAAGATGTGTTTATCCCTGTGACAGTGGGTGGAGGAATTCGTTCTGTTGATGATGCCAGAGAAATACTGCGTGCCGGCGCCGATAAAGTTGCTATAAACACTGCCGCAATCAAGAATCCTCAACTTATACGGCAGGTTTCGCAAAGATTTGGCTCTCAATGTATGGTGCTTTCCATTGAAGCTAAGAAAAAAGGTGAAAAGCAATGGGAGGCCTACTACGATTATGGACGAGAAAAAACAGGCATTGATGCAATAGAGTGGGCACAAAAAGGTTATGATCTCGGTGCAGGGGAAATACTTCTCACTTCCATTGATATGGAGGGCGGGGCAAAAGGATTCGATCTTGAGCTTGTCAGAACAGTCTCCGATATGCTGCCTATCCCTGTAATTGCAAGCGGAGGAATGGGGAACATTGATGATCTTGAAAAGGTTGTAAAAGATGGTCACGCCGATGCGGTTGCTATGGCGCATGTCCTCCACTATGGAATGCTTACGATAGATGAAATAAGAGATGGTTGCCAGCAGAGAGGAATCAAGGTAAGGGTTTGCTAAAATGCGAAATGTTGTAGTTGTTGACTACGGAATGGGAAATCTTTTGAGCGTGCAAAGGGCTTTTGAGAACTGCGGCGCAAGGGTCGTAATTACAAATTCTCCAAATGTGGTGGAGCGAGCTGAATGCCTTGTTCTTCCAGGAGTAGGTGCATTTGCTGACGGGATGCGGGAGCTGCACAGCAGGGGGTTTGTGGAAGCGATCAGAAAGTTTGCTAAAACAGGTAGACCTTTTCTTGGTATTTGCCTTGGTATGCAAATGATGATGGAAACAAGTGAGGAGTTTGGTATTTATGAAGGGCTTGCTTTAATACCTGGCAGAGTAATTATGATTCCAAAGACAGGTTCCAACGGCACACTACACAAAATTCCCCATATAGGCTGGAACGGCCTTTTACTCCCGAAAAATCGCGAAGATTGGGATAATACTATTTTTCAAGACTTATCAATAGGGGAATCGGTATATTTTGTTCATTCTTTTTCAGTAAATCCGGCAGATCCTGTTAATGATCTTGCCGACTGTGAATACAACGGACTTTCTATCTGTGCAGCCATTCAATCGGGAAATCTGTACGGATGTCAGTTCCATCCTGAAAAAAGCGGCGCAGTTGGGCTTAAGATTATAAATACCTTCCTGAAAATGCGTTCGCAACACCTATAGAAGCCAATCAACCAAATAATGCACATTAAAAAGGTTATCTATTTTCTTGAAGAATACTTCAATGAAAGAGACTATAATCGTTTCGGCATAGAAATTATGTTGAACAACGGGTTTGATGTAGAGATATGGGAATTTACCAAACTTATTGTACCTGAGGGATACATAACAAGCGCTCCTCCTGATCCAATTCAGTGGAGGGGGCATCGTTCTTTTGAAAATTTGAAAGCTGCCAGAGAGGCGATTAAAACCCTCAACAGTTCTGTGTTTGTTGTTTTAATGGTTCATTACACACTTGCTTCTCTTTTTATTTTTAGAATGCTGTCGAAACAGGGCATACATTTTTCAACAACACTGTTTGCTCTTCCTGTCAGTTCAGGCAAGAAGGAATTATGGCTAAGAAGATTGAAAAAAATCACCTTCGAGAGGGTTCTGGATAAAACATTCAGGATGATTCCCTTTACATTTTTCGGGGTAAAACCGGCAAGAATCGTGTTTGCACCGGGAGAAAAATATTTTCTTGCAAATTACTTTGCAATAAATGAAAAAAGTGAGTTTCTATGGGTACACAGCTATGATTATGATACATATCTTGAATTAAAAGATATTTCTCAAGAAAAGATTCCTTCTGTAGGAGTTTTTCTTGATGAATATCTTCCGTTTCATACGGACTACCTTTATCTTGATTTACCGGTAAAAATATCTGCAGATGAATACTATCCTGCATTGGTAAAATTTTTTAATTATATTGAAGAAAGTTTTAAAGTGCGGATTATTATAGCTGCCCATCCGCGTTCACATTATGAAGAACATCCTGATTATTTCGGTGGAAGAGAAATTATACGGGGCAGGACAGCGGAACTGGTAAAGAATGCAGATTTTATTTTGATGCATAATAGTACTGCTATTAATCATGTTGTACTCTATAAAAAACCAATGATATTTTTTACAACCGATAAGGTAAACGCCAGTATATTAGAAGACCCTACAATTGAATGGCTGGCTTCTTTTTTCGGAAAGAAGGCCCACAATTTAGACAGAGAGGTTTCAATTGATCTTAATGAAGAAATACGGATAGATGAAGACGCATACCGCAGATACAGGAACTATTATATTAAAAAGGATGGGACCGAAGAACTGCCTTATTGGCAGATTGTTGCAAACAGACTTATGAAAGCATTATAAGGAAAGGTGAATTTATGTCAATATTTAATGGAAAATCTATACTTGTAACCGGCGGAACAGGCTCCTTCGGAAAAAAGTTTGTAGAAATTGTTCTGAAGGAATACAAACCTGAAAAATTGATTATATTCAGTCGGGATGAATTGAAACAATTTGAAATGTCCCAAATATATTCTGAAAAAGAACATAGGTGTCTAAGGTATTTTATTGGTGATGTAAGAGACAAAGATCGATTGTACAGAGCCTTTTATGGAGTTGATTATGTTATCCATGCTGCTGCACTAAAACAGGTGCCTGCCTGTGAAAGAAACCCTTTCGAGGCAATTCAGACAAATGTCATGGGTGCTGAAAATATTATTAATGCAGCTATTGATTGCGGTGTTAAAAAAGTTCTTGCTCTCAGTACAGATAAAGCTGCCAACCCTGTCAATCTTTATGGAGCCACAAAACTATGCTCAGATAAACTATTCATCTCAGGGAACTCCTATGCAGGATGGAAGGATACAAGATTCTCGGTTGTGCGTTACGGTAATGTCATAGGAAGCAGGGGAAGTGTAATTCCGTTATTCAAAACAATGAAAGAGACCGGAGTTATTCCGATTACAGACCCGAGGATGACCCGTTTCTGGATTACTCTTGAGCAGGGTGTCAGATTTGTATTGAAATGTCTTGATCTTGCTGAGGGGGGAGAACTGTTTGTTCCGAAAATCCCAAGCATGAAGCTAATTGACTTAGCCAATGCAATAGCTCCTGATTGCCGTTATGAGATTGTAGGTATCAGACCTGGAGAAAAGATACATGAAGTTTTAGTCACAGAAGATGATGCCAGACATACCCTCGAATTTGATGATTATTTTATTATCGAACCTGAGTTTAACTGGTGGAATTCTAAAAACCATATGTCAAATGGAGGACAGACTGTTAATGAAGGTTTTGTGTATGATAGCAAAACAAACAGCAAATGGCTGACAGTGAATGATTTGAGAGAATTAGTAAAAGATCATTAGCATGATTCAAATCGGAAGATAATCAATCAACAATGATAATATTCAGGTGGTCAACAAGGTTTCACAATTGCTTAGACCGGCTTAAGCAAGATCTTAAAATTAATTGATTTGAGAAAACATTTGTAAATTTTATCTTCATGGTTATCGTATAAGCTATTTTTTATGATAGTAAACCCATATTTGCCGATTAGATAAAAAAACTTAAGAGGTAGGTTTTTCAGATGAAAACAACTATAATCATACAAGCCCGCATGACATCAAGCAGATTGCCTGGCAAAGTTTTAAAAACCGTCTTAGGCAAATCTTTATTGGAGATAGAACTTGAAAGATTAATGGGGTCAAAACTTGCCGATCAGATTGTTGTTGCAACTACCAAGAATCAGGATGACCAACCTATAGTTGATTTATGCAATAAATTAAATGTTGCATATTTTAGAGGATCTGAAGATGATGTGCTGTCAAGATTCTATTTCACGGTAAAGGAATTTATGGCTGACCAAATTGTGCGGATTACTGCTGATTGTCCAGTAATTGATCCGAGAGTGGTTGACAACGTAATTGCATATTATAAATCAAATTACCCCAGATATGATTTTGTTGCGAACTGCATTGAAAGAACATATCCGCGTGGTATGGATACAGAGATTTTTTCTTATGCGGCTCTTGAGAAGGCATTTTTCGAAGCCACTAAACAGCCTGACCGTGAGCATGTAACTCCATTTATCAGAACAAATTCAAAATATTTTAAACTTGCTAATATTCGATATTACAAGGATTTTAGTTCACACAGGTGGACAGTTGATACAAAGGAAGATTTTGAGTTGTTGAAATTAATTATAGAGAATCTTTATCCTAAAAATAGTTTATTTAGTCTGGAAGACTGTTTAGAATTATTGGAAAAGCATCCGGAGTGGCAAAACATTAATGCACACATAGAACAGAAAAAGTATGGTGAATGAAATTATGGAGCAAAAAACCGATATGAAACAGAATTTAATTTATATTGGAAACCATTTAATTGGTGATGGAAAGACATTTATAGTGGCGGAAATTGCTTCCAACCATAATCAGGATATTAATCTAGCCCTGGAATTGATAGATGCTGCTTTGCAATGTGGAGCCAATGCTGTAAAATTTCAATCTATTAATATAGATGAATTGTATTATAAACCTGATAAATCAACTAAAGAACTTCATAAACAAATTGACATCAGTGAAAAATGGCTTATCAAATTGAAAGAATATTCTGATAAAAAAAATATTGTTTTTTTCGCGTCACCAACTTACTTAAAGGCGGTTGATATACTTGAAAGCATCCAAACAGAACTATATAAACTGGCGTCAGCGCAAATAGGTACTTTTCCACAAATTATTGAAAGAGTGGCAAAAACCGGTAAACCAGTTTTATTGTCAACAGGTCTGGTATCCTACAGTGATTTAGAAAAGGTCGTAAAAATTTTTAAAAATAATGGAAATGAAAGGTTCGTGATTCTCCATTGTAACAGCATCTATCCTACGCCATATAATAAAGTAAACTTACAGCTGATGCACATTTATAGAATGATGTTCAATCAACCGGTAGGATTTTCAGACCATACGCTAGGCATATATGTTCCCATTGCGGCAGTGAGTTTGGGTGCGAGTGTGATAGAAAAGCATTTTACTTTAGACAGAAAACTCAAGACACCTGATTCCGATATTTCTTTAAATCAAAAAGAATTTACTGAAATGGTGAAAGCCATTAGATCAGTGGAACAATCACTAATAAGCAAAAGCAGAATCAATATTGATGACGATGAAAAGAAATTCAAAGAAAAAATAATTTATCGAATTATTTTAAAATATCCAAAAGAGAAAGGGGATCCATTTAAAGACGGTGATTTCGAATTTAAACGTTATCCACGAGGAATTGACTGCAGAGATTCAGATTTTATAGTCAGTCATTTGAAGCCAAAGAAATATCTGCAGCAGGGAACGTTTCTAAAATGGAGTGATTTGGAGGGGCAATAAATGAACAGAAAAAAAATACTCGTTATTAACTTAGGATGGGAGCAGGAACCTCTTTTGGACAAACTTAGTGAATTAGGAGTCAACATTTATGGTGTTCATTATAACGATAGCTATTATAAAGCACCAAAATATAAGGACATGTTAATTACTGATCTGAGAGATTTGGTAAAAATATCCAGATTTGCCGAGAAAGTGAAGCCTAATGCAGTTATTTCAGATCAATGTGACTACTCATATTTTGCTCAAAGCCTAATAGCAGAGAAGCTAAATCTTCCCGGCCCAAGGATCATGGAGGCACAAAGGGCTACAAACAAGTATTTGCAGCGCACCGTATCAAAGCAAGCTAATATTCTGATTCCTGAGTTTCAATTGTGCACTGCAATTTATGATCTCTATCAGTTCATTGATAAAGTGGGTTTGCCTGTTATCACAAAACCGGTAGATAATAGGGGCAGCTTTGGCATTAATAAAATCAAGGAAGAAAAGGATATTCCGAATGCTTTTTACGATGCTTTGGCTAATTGTCATTCAAGACTGGTATTGGCAGAAAAATTTATTAATGGTATCGATATAACTGTTGATGGTTATATGTTCCAAGGAATTGGACCAAGGGCTTTAGGGTTAGCAACAAAACAAAAATTGGAGGATAAAGGTGGAATTATTGACGGGGAGATAATTTATCCTGGAGATCTTGACGATGAACTATATGATAAAACAATAATGAACGCAGAGTATGTGGCAGAGAATTTAGGCTTATCTTTTGGGTTCTTCCATGGTGAATTTATAATCACAACAGAAGGAGATGTTTATTTGACTGAAATTGCAAATAGAGGGGGAGGAGTTTTTACTTCGGAAATTATTGTTCCCCATGTATCCGGTATAGACATATTGGACGTGTATATTAAAGATGTCTTTGGTATATCTACGGGTATAAAAAGTGTTAAAGTAAATAAAATACCGACGTTAATGAAGTTCTTCTCTTTTCCAAATCTCAAGGGAAAAGAGGTCAAAAATATAAAAGGCATTAAGGATGTTGAAGACGATGTCCATACGCTGAAGTTAAAGATGCTTATTAAGAAAGGATATAAAATACCTGAGATTAGAAGCGGCGCAGACAGACATGGCGTAATTATTGTGACTACATCAGGTAAAGAACAGTTGGTGTCTCAAACGAAAAGCCTATTAGATAGATTAGAGGTAGAATGTGAATAAGTTTAACATTTTAGAAGATACATGCAGGGATAGTCTATATGTCTCTAATTTTTTAATTGAATCTGAAGTGATTTCAGAGTTTGCAGGAAAGATATCAGATATCGGCATAGAATACATTGAAATTGGCCATCCATTAGGCCTTGGTGCTTACAGGAAATATTCAAGCGGATTTACAGATGAACAGCTATTCTCTGTTCTCCAGGGAATAATAGAAAAAAATAAAGTTTTTTGTTTCTTTATTCCTGGTATAGGAGATATGGATGACCTGCAGCTATTGAAAAGCTATGGCCTATATGGTGTGAGAGCGGGAATAAATGCGTCAGAATTAAATAGTCAGATCGGAATTATTGAATCCATAAAAAAAAGAGATATTTTTGTTTGTCTTAATCTTATGAAAACTTATACTGTATCGCCAAAAGAATATGCAAAGAATCTAAAAGACGTGAAAGACCTGATAGATGTTATTTATGTGGTAGATTCTGCCGGATGTATGTTCCCGGAAGATATTAAAACATATATAAATATTATACAAGATGAGATCGGAGATATAAAAATAGGGTTTCATGGCCACAATAATTTGAATCTCGTTATGGCAAATGCTCTAGCAGCAATCGAGTGTGGTGCTGATTTCATTGACACTACTTTGGGCGGCATAGGACGAAGCGGTGGCAATGTACCCACGGAAGCTTTATTGGCAATAATGAATAGAAAGGGTATGCTTGAAGACGAAAATATTTTGCTAAAAGCATTAAAAATAACCAGAGATTTCAGAAATTACCTCCTGGCCAAAGGGATCCACTATTCCGTAAAGGAAGAAGATACGCTTTTTGGTTATGCTTCTTTCCACTCTTCCTTTGAAGACATTGTAAAGAATTTTTCCGAAAGAGAAGGAGTTGATTTCCATAAAATGATCATAGAGATATCTAAAGTGAATAAAACTATTGTTGACAATGAAGTTTTAGAACAAGCTTTAATAAGATACAAAAAGATGTAGTCTGTTGCTGGAGAAAAGATGATGCTTGAGAGAAAAAAGATTGCATTAGAAGAAAGATATTGTCCTTGCTGCAATAATAACGACTTAGAGAAACTCTGGAGTTACACATTTCCCGCAAAGACAAAAAAAGCAATATGGGAGTTTAATGTATGCAATGTTATTTGCAGAAAGTGTGGTTTTGTCTTTGTATCACCAGCGGCTATTGAAAAAGATCTAAAAGACTATTACTTCGATTCTTATACGCCCTACGATAAACAGACTTTGGATTACGATATCAACAAACGTATTGAATTCATAAAAAGAAACCTGTCCCATAGAGAGGTCTATATTGAAATAGGCAGCAACAGACAATCAATCTTTCATAAAAAGCTAAAAGATATTTTTTCCAAGGTTATTACTGTTGAGATTAACAACAATGTTGCAAGAGATCTGCAATCCATTGAAGAAATATATGATAACAATGGTGATGTGCTCACACATTATTTTGTTCTGGAACATGTTACAAATATAGAAAATTACTTTTATAATTGTCACAGAGCTTTAAAAGCTGGCGGTATTATGATTTGCGAAGTACCCGACATTGAATTTTATCCTCAGTACCTGAGTCCTTTTATGCTCCATGAGCATGTTAATCATTTTTCTTTGGGGTTGCTCACAAGAATTGCAGAAAACTGTGGATTTAATCTTATAGACAGTTCATACGAATTGTGTAGCAGGCCATATGGTGTTGCTGTGGCTTTTATTAAGCATGATCGGCAAATGGCTTCTGCAAACTCTATACAATTAAATGAAACATTAACGTCAAAAATTAGTACAAATTATGATAATAAAAATTTCTTCTCACCAATCCTTCGAAAAGCAGAAGTGGGAGAATTACCCGGTGAATATGAAAAAAATAAATCATTTTTTACTAAAGCCCTTGAAAAAATGAATAAATTTGATGCACAAATAGATAATGCCAATTTCCTATTGACTGAATATGCAAAGAAGAATATGCCTATTATCCTTTGGGGTGCAAATGATAATTTAATAAGATTTTTGAGTAAAAGAAATTCCATGCCGAAAAATGTCTTTATTGTTGATTCTAACCCGGAAAAAAAGAATTTCTTCCTTGATGATCTTCCCGTTTTTCTACCCAATGAGGTCAAGCAGGAAATAATAAATAGTGTTTTTATTATTATATTTACTCGACTTCACAGCAATGTCATTCTGGAATATATAAAAAATGAGTATGACAAACTATTTAATAATCAGGATTTGCTAATACTTGATATCTAAAGAATTATAGTAAGGGGTTATTATGGACAATACAGACGAAGCATTGAAAAAGGTTTTTAATGAAACTGTCGAACGTTACTCGAATAGATATAAAACACTTAAATACGACGTACGAACGCTTGGTTGGGGAACGAAGGAGCAGCAGAAATATAGGTTTTTGCAGACCATTAGTGGAGAGATAGATTTTAAAAGTCGGCATATTCTTGATATTGGATGTGGTTTTGGGGATTACTATAGTTTCTTAAAAAATGCAAACATTGATATTAAATCATATAAGGGGTGGGATTTAAATCCCGACTTAATTGGCGAAGCAAGAAATATATTTGCTTTAGAAAAGAATGTCACATTTGACGTTAAGAATATATTTGATAACCACACTGACGAAGGGCTCTTAACGGATATTGGCGTTATGCTTGGTGTATTGAATTTTAACCTGAAAGACACTTTTGATAATTATAGGTATTCAAAGATTGCCATAGATAAAGCCTTTAGCCGTGTCCGCGAAGTTTTGATTGTTGATTTTTTAAGTTCTTATTTGACGCAAAGTTATCCAAAAGAGGATTTTGTTTTTTATCATAAACCCGAATTGATGCTCGAATATGCATTTTCATTATCTAATAATGCTATTTTGAAGCATGATTACCTTCCCATACCTCAGAAGGAATTTATGTTATTTATTTTCAAATAAATAACAGGATTTAGTTATGAAAAACATTTTCGATTTTAATATTCATTTGCCATACCCATTCATACAGACCTCTGGTCAGTTAGCGTATAACGAAGATAATATCACCGTAGAGCAATTGAGTAAAAGTTACATCGACAGTTTAGAAGATCTTCAAAGCTCCATAAGTAGTGCAAATTTTATGTTTCTGAACGAAAACATAATAACAGAAGATGGTGTTGATACCGTAATCAAAAGAATGAAAGGTGATTTTAAACACTGCTACATTACTTCCCTTATCAATTTCAGAAATAGCAAGATCGAGGATTCTATAAACAGAGCAGTTGAACTCGGGATAGATGGTATAAAATTCCACTCATATATTCAAAAAATAACAGAAAATGATTTCGATAATGTTCTGAAAGCTGCCCAGTATGCAGAAAAGCATAAATTGTTCATTTGCATAGATACAAGCTATGGAACGTCGGGAATGTATAAATACGATAACCTCAGACTTTCAGCTTTTTTATCAGAGTTTATTTCAAAAGTCCCTATTGTTTTGCTTCACAGTGCAGGAGCAAGGATCCTGGAAGCAATGCTTCTTGCTGACGAAAAAAAGAATATATTTCTGGAAACATCATTTTCATTACCATACTTTTTGGGGTCTTCAGTGGAACAAGATTTTGCCTTTGCTTATAAAAAGATTGGAGTCGATAGGATATTGTATGGATCTGATTTTCCATATATAAGCTTGATGGATTCTGTGCATATAATGAATAATTTTTTTGAAAAGTATGGTTTTGACGACGCTGATATTCAAAAAATTATGGTTCAGAATGTCTTTCGACTAAAAAACGAATAAAGCCCTCCGGAGGTCTAATGCGAATTCTACTTATCAATGTATGTATCCGTTATAATACTATCATAAAATATATACCGGTTGGATTGTCCTGTATTGCGACGGCGCTTGATCATGCCGGTTTCCATCCCGATATATACGATATTGATTTGCATGAATACAATGATGATGAAATAAACAATTTTTTAAGAAAAAACAACAATTATGATATTGTTGGTTTTGGGAATATTGTTTCAGGCTATAAATTTACAAAGAAAATTGCCATTCAGGTCAAAGAAGCAATGCCTAAAACTTTAATAGTGGTTGGAAACACGGTTGCAACATCAATCACCGAAATTATTTTGACATGTGTACCGCAGGTAGACATTGCCGTCCTTGGCGAAGGTGATAGAACTATTGTTGATATAGCAAAGGCAGTTGCATCCGGGAAAGAATGGAGAAATGTCGCAGGGATTGCATATAGAAGTGAATCGAAGATTATTTTTTCAAGTCAAAGAGAAGCAATTCCTAAAATTACAGATGTTGACTTCCCTGACTATTCTCTTTTTGACATTAACACGTATCTTTCTCTGTCCTATAAGACTATATCGGAGCCTATACCTCCCGTTCCCATCGAAAGACTAAAGGCTCTGCCGATAAACACTGCAAGAGGATGTCTTTTTAACTGTACTTTTTGTGGTCACGCTTTTAAAGGGTACCGGTATAGATATTACCCATTCAATATGGTTGTAAATTTTATTAAAGAATTACAAGAAAATTATTCCATAAATTATGTTCATTTTTGGGACGAACTCACTTTCTTTTCTAGAAAAAGATTGGAAGAACTGTGCCAGATAATAGAAAAATCTAAAATATATTTTTATTGGAAAATTAATTGTAGGCCAAACACTTTTACTTGGAAGGATCTTGATTTGTTAAAAAGAGCTAAAGACTTGGGAGCAATGGCAATAGGCGGTGCTTTTGAATCAGCAGACAATGATATTTTAAAAGCTATGAATAAGAAGATGGAAATTGAGCAATATATAAAACAAGTACAGGTTGCAAGGAAAGCAGGCCTCGATGTTGCAACGTCCCTTGTTTTCGGATATCCGCAAGAGACGAAGGAAACAATTATAAAAACTATCGACTTGTGCAGACAGCTATCTATATACCCATCAGCAGGTTTTTTACTGCCTCTTCCAAAAACACCTATCTATGATTATGCGTTGCAGAAGGGTCTTATCGCCGACGAAGAAGATTATTTATTAAGCATAGGCGACAGGCAGGATTTACATATAAATCTGACAAAAATGACTGACGAAGAGTTGATAGATACTTTGCGTCAGGAATTAATAAAACTGAAAAATGCTTTGGGCATACCTATAGCTGATGATAATGTATTAAAAACAACAACTTATAAAGTGGCAAGGAAATAAAAACGCTTTAAATAGTATGAACAATAAAAATACCATGGTAATCCATAAATGCAAAATTTAGTTATTTTAACAGAAGCAGGTAAAAACATAGGCTACGGTCATTACATGAGGTGTAATGCTTTAAAAGACCATTTAATAATAAATGGCATCAATGCGCTTGTTTTTGTAAATTATTATGGTAGTGGATACAAAAGTGAAAGCAGATTTATCAAATGTGTTAACTGGTTGGATAAAGCCAATGAGGTTGAAAAGATTGCAAGGCTATTTGAATATGTACTTGTTGACTCATACCTTGCTACTGCAGAATATTATGAATTTCTTAAAAAATGTTTTAAAAAAGTCATTACAATAGATGATTACAACCGGATTCAATATCCAGTTGACCTGATAATTAATCCTAACATATATGGTGATTCCATTGATTATACAAATCAATCTGCCATAGCAATAGGTGGCACTAAATATGTAATACTCCGCAAGTCTATAATGGATATTAATATAAATTTTAAAATAAGAGATAAAATTGAAAAAGTATTAGTTATAATGGGCGGGAGTGATTATAGAGGTCTAATGCCAAAGCTTATTGATGTTTTAAACGGCAAGGGATGCTATGACATTGTCTCAATTGCTGGTACAGAAGAATATATGAATAAGCTTAAGACACAATTTTCCAGACAAAATAAAATTCATTTTTATGGTTTTGTCGATGATCAGGAAATAGTAAAATTATTTAATTTGGCGGATGTGGTAATAACAGCGGCTGGTCAAACTTTAAATGAACTTGCTTATATGGGTCAGCCAACAATTGCAATTTGTGTCGATGATGATCAGAAATTAAATGCAGAAAGCTTTTATGAGAAAGGTTTTTTAATTGATAAAATATTTTGGGATGATGAAAAATTGTATATGAAAATAATTGATCAACTTGATAAAATAAAAGAAGTATCAATAAGATTACAACTTTCACAAAATGGCAGGGAATTAATTGATGGAAAAGGTGTTACAAATATTTATGAATTTATAAAAGGAATTGATAATTTATGAAGACAATACTTGTTGTTGCAGCACACCCCGATGATGAAATATTGGGTTGTGGAGGAACAATATCGCGATTAGCAAGAGAAGGATATGAAGTGCATACCTTGATATTGGGTGAAGGAATAACTTCCCGGGACAATGAACGTGATGTTAAGAATAGAAAAAATGAATTGGATGCGCTAAAAAAACAGGCATATGATGCTGCTCATGTTGTCGGAGTAAAGGAAGTTTATCTTTTTGATTTTCCAGATAACCGTTTTGACAGTATCCCCTTATTAGATATTGTGAAAACTGTCGAAAATATTAAAATTGATATTAAACCGGATATAGTTTTTACGCATTATGAGAAAGACCTAAATGTTGACCATAAAATAACATATAAGGCAGTGATTGTTGCTACAAGGCCATTAAAGGACGAGACTGTAAAGGAATTATATACTTTTAAAACCTTATCTTCGACTGAATGGAATTACCCTTTAAATTTTGTTCCTGATGTATTTTATGATATTTCCAATACTTTGGATATTAAATTAAAAGCTGCTAATATGTATAAGTCTGAGCTAAAGGAATTTCCTCACCCAAGATCTATTAAAGGTATTAAAGTAGATGCAGAATACTGGGGGATGTGCTCTGGATATAATTATGCGGAAGCTTTTAAGTGCGTTAGAATTATTCGGTAAGAAATATTGTCTATAAATTTAAAGAGTAACTTTACAATTCACAAAGTACATCTGGTTAATTTTGTAAACTTATCTGATCAGCAAAAGGAAATGATTCGGCAGTGGAGAAACAATGATAAGATAAAGAACTGGATGTACTCAAATCATGTCATATCCAAAGAAGAACATCTAAATTTCATTGAAAGACTTAAAAAAGATAATAGTAATTATTATTGGCTCGGGCAGGAAGAAAACAGTGACGATATTGGAGTGGTCTACCTTAACGAAGTGGATAGAAAGAAAAAAAATGCATACTTGGGCATATACACAAATCCTGATGAATTAAAGGTCGGTAAAATTCTCATTCAATGTCTTAAGGTGCTTGCTTTTGAAATTGTAAAACTTCGTACTCTGAAGCTTGAAGTAATCGACAATAATATACGTGCGATCCAGTTTTATGAAAATGCTGGTTTTCAAAGGGAAGGTGTTTTGCCGGATTCAGTCTATAGAGATAACAAATGGTGTAACATATTGATAATGGGAATGGTTAATCAAATTGATGATAGAATTAACATCAAAAGGAAAAATACATGATTGAAAAAAACTTAAGAGAATATATCGGATTTTATTTCCAAATGTACGATTATATAAAAAACAGTTTTTCTGAGAAAACAGTGCTTCCTCCTCTTCATATTTATATGGAACCTATCAATTTGTGCAATCTCAGCTGTCCCTTTTGTGCTACAAAAAATATTCTTCGAAAAAAAGAGAAAATGGATTTTAATATTTTTAAAAAAACAATAGATGATATTGTTTCTCAGAATTGGCAAAAGCTTATTAGACTGACTTTAACCGGTCATGGCGAGCCTCTCCTTAACAAAGAATTACCACAAATGATAAAATACATAAAAAAGAATAATTTTTTAAGCGTAGAATTGATTACAAACGGTACCATATTGAATAAAAAAATAAGTCATGCATTAATAGAATCTGGTTTGGATAGAATTCAAATATCAATAGATTCAATAAAAAAGACAACATATGATTTATTGAGGAGACCCAAGAGAAAGAATATAAGCTTTTTTAATGTAACCATGGCTAACATATTGTATTTTCTTTTATTAAACCAGGAGCATGAACATAGCGTATATACTTCAATTTCTGCCATTTTAACTTCAATAAACAGTGGGGAAAGAGATGAATTCATGAAATTCTGGCAGACTCTGCCGGTAGACAATATAGCTTTTCCGCCACTTAGCACGCTTCAGAACAATAGCCCTATGGAAGAATCATTGAGGTTTCATGGAGACATAAAGAGCAAACCCGTTTGCATAATTCCTTGGATTACATTAAGTGTCAAATCAAATGGAGATGTAACAATTTGTTCTCATGATTTCCAAAGCAGATACCCAATCGGGAATGTTAAAAAAGATAAATTATATGAGCTATGGAATAATGAAAAAGCAAGAAAATTAAGAAAATCACTTATTAATAGTGACATTGATTACTTTGTTGGAATTGGGCATGATTGTTTTGCCTGCAATAATCCCTGCATTGGTTACGGAAAGGATGATTTTCTTAGGGATTTGCCAATCTACATGGAAAAAACTGTTTTAGGAAATTTAAAACAAAAAAACCATGTTGATACTGATAAAATTGAGACATTGAAACAGATGATGGAGATTTATATTTGATTTTGAATGGTTGTCTGAATAATCACGAGAACAAGATTGAGCAAAAATAGAAAAGCAATTGTCTTGTATAGACTTACCTTGATTACTTTCTTAATTTCAATTCTATTCAAGCGTGGCAAATTAACCGATGTTTATTTTTTTGAAGTTTCACTCTACTTTCAAAAACGTATTAAGCTTATTGAGCGATTAGAACAACATGGATATAGATGGATAAAAAAAGATTACATACACTTTTCTGATTTTGAAAAAGGGAATATTTTTGCTACAGATTTCCAAAGAAAAATATTTGAAAAAATAAACCTTTCTTTTATAGTGAACTTAATCAATCAATATTATTCTTCTGAAAAAATAAAAACAAAAATGGAAGTTGTTTGGAGACACAATATATTTAAGGCAATTAAACCGTTTGCATTCCAGTATGCGGTATTTTATTTCTTAGATAAAAAGAATATTTATACTAAAGTGAGACTTTTGACGTCCAACTCCATTGCGCTTTTAATAAAAGACCACCTACAACCCAATGTTAAAATCATATTATTTCCTTTTATTATTTTATCTGATTATTACGATACACAATATATCTATAATAAATTGATCAGATTTTTATTAAATAAAATTACTAGTTTATTAAGATTTAATAAAAAAAATAAATTGATTGATGCAAATAGTTCCCTTTCTCCATACTATCAGACATTAGATAGCGCAAAAGCTTATGAAGTTGCATATTTCCCGCACCAGGGAATTTTTTTCGGTAATCTTTTTGTTAAAGATCAATTTTATAGTTCAGATTCGAAATCATCCTTGCATAGCTCAAGAATATTGCATATATCTTTGAATGAGAAAACAAAAGACTATATGGAAGAATGTTATGAATATTATGGTTCCAATAAAATACCCCATATCGATTCAAGTGATTTTGGAATAAGCCTATTCAATGTCATAAAGGACTATTTGCTATTATTATCCAAAACACCTTTTAAAATTTTATCAGAAGTTTACCGGTATGGCGCAGTATTTATCATACTGGTATCCATAATTTTCATAAAGATAAAGCTGTATTATTCAATTGTGTCTAAACTTAAAAAATTAAAATTAGCTCTTGCGGGTTATGATTATTTGTTCGCTCCAGAACTGGCTATTGCTCTTCAATTAATTGATGTAAAGGTTTGTGCAACTCAAGAGAGGTTTATACAGGCTTTTTATGCCTCAACATATTATCTTTTTGATTATTACTTTATTGCAGGGCCTATAGTTAAAGAAAAAGGATTAAAAAATTCAAATATCGATAATTGTGTATCAATTGGTCTGCCCAGGGTTGATAGGTTATATGAATTCGATAAATTGAAAATTTCAGATGATAAATATGATGTAATTAAAAAATCAAAGAAACTTGTACTTGTATTTGATTATCCATTGCCAGAAAATGATTATCAAAACACTTCATTATTTTTGCCAAAGGTTGATCAAATGAGACGATTCTATGAAGATTTATTGCAATTATCTATAGAGTTTCCACAGATTCATATAGTTATTAAAGGAAAGGATATTAAATCTTATAGCAGTGTATATATATCAGATATAGTTCAGAAAATAGATAGCGCTGCGAATATAAATATAGAATTGAATCTGGACAAATACAATCCTCATTTTATTGCAGCGAAGGCTGATTTGACTATTGCTTGCCACACCTCTATTTGTGATGAACTGCTTGCTTCAGACAGGGATGTTATATTTTATGAAATATCTGATTACATGGAAACACATTTTAATTATGATAATGTTCCTGTAATAGTAAAGGAATATTCAGAATTGAAGCATCACGTAAATAATTATTTGAGTGGTAATATGTTGAAGGAAGTTAACAGGAAAATATTAAAGGAAGAATTTTACAGTAATTGTTATCATGGCAATGTTTGTAATAAAGTTCAATCAATATTAGAAAATATGTTAGATAAATAAAAGGAATAATAAATGATAAAAAGTAATAAACCTACCATTTGGGACCTTTTTCAAAGAATAGGGGCTGTTGTTTTGTTTAAAATTGTGGATAAAAATAAACTTGCAAACAACTATATATTGCATAAATATTATTTTCCTATATCGAGATTTCTTGCAATGAAAGGTATCAACAATCCATTTAAAAAAGATCAAAAAAAATATTGGTCTGATAGAAATGTTGGCGATACTCATGGCCCTGAGAATTATATTAAAGAGGATATTTCAACACATTCACTATTCGAAGATGTACTGCAGGTACTAGATAAAAACGCTTCCTTTTTAGAAATAGGATGCAATGCGGGGAGAAACTTAAATTATCTTTATAAAAAAGGTTTTAGGGATTTGGCAGGAATAGAGATTAACCGGACAGCAATTAATGAAACTTTAAAAAATAATTTTCCAGAGCTTTATAATGTTGGTCAATTTTTTGTAGGAAGTGCTGCTGAGGAAATTAAGAAAATATCAGATAAAAGTTACGATGTAGTTTTTGCAAATGCAGTGCTCGAACACATTCCGCCAAAAGATATTTCGTTATTCAAAGATATGGTTAGAGTATCAAAAAAATATATTTTGGTTTTAACAACGGAAAATTCTAAGGTATATGCTTATGATTTTAATAGTATATTTGAGAAGAATGGTTGTAAAACAATCTTATTCAAATTATATTACGGCGACAATCATAAGTTCTTGTTACCAACAATGCCATACAACATAAAAAATAATTTTTTCAGTTCAGTTTCTAAAAGAGTATTTATAAAGAAGAAGGACTAAAAATAACAAGGATACAATAATTACAATAGTGATGTTTGAAAGATGTGCTGGTTTAATAAAATCTCATTGATTCAATATTTTTTTTAATATTTTTTAAGAATATTTATAAAAAATTCCAGAAACAATTATCACTAAAGATTGCAATGCAGATAAATAATATTAGCGATTTAAGAATAATGGTGTGGTTTCTAAGACCTTACTGGCTCCAGGCTCTCTTTGTGTTTTCCTTGCTTTTTGCGTATGCATTTCTGGAAATGCTCAGTGTCGGTGCGTTATACCCATTTGTCAGCAGAATTCTTTCAAAAACGGAAACTACAGCTCAATACGGTGGTAAAATACTTGAATATCTTGATTTAGTATCGGCGCTGTTGCCCGTGGATGATAAGCTTGTTTCAGCAAGCTTGCTGCTTCTTATATTGATTATTATTAGCCGGATTCTCGGAATTATATCTGAAAGCACTTCTCTTCGGTATCATTTAAGACTTCACTCAGATCTGCAAAACAGGATATTCCAAAAAATACTTCTTAATCAATATGGTTATTTCCATACCAGGAAACACGGTGAAATTATGTATGTGGGCAGAGAGGCATCACAGTCCGTAGGAGAAATGTTCTTTTACTTCCCTAAGGCAGGTGTCGAATTTTTCAGAATTTTGATTATAACAGTTCTTTTACTCACTATTTCAATAAAATTTACTTTTTTTATGTACTTAGTCATCGCCGGATTCAGCATTATTGTTTATGTGCTTTCAAATAAAATAATCAATCCGGCTGCAAAAAGAGCGCAGGTAGCATATACGAATATTACAGCACTTTTCTCGGAATCTATTTCCGGTATAAGACAGATAAAGCTTTTCGATAATTATAAATACTGGTTTGAAAAACTTAAAAAAGAGACTGTTGTTGCACGGAAAGAACAATTCAAATATACAGCGCCATCCTATTTTTCTTCACATTTGATTTTATCAGTCGGTTCTTTAAGCACTGTCCTTGCTATTATCTATGCAAAACTTTATATGCCGGATAGTTTCAATATTATTTTCCCTATAATCATTGTTTATTTAGGTGCATTAATGAGACTCATGCCTTCTGTTAAGGAAATAGCTCATCAATGGATGGGGCTTAAAGGATTGGCGCCTCGTATTCGTATCACCTATGAAACTCTAGCCGATAGCCGGTACGAGATGGACGATAGTGGTGAGGATTTCCCAGGTCTGACAAGCGAAATAAGGTTGAGTAATACTTCCTTTTCCTATCCCACAAGAAATGATGTTCTGAAAAATATCAATATTACTATACCGAGAAACAATACGGTTGCTATTGTCGGGGAATCAGGATCAGGGAAATCAACTCTGGCTGATATTCTGCTTCGTCTTTATGTACCAACTGAAGGTAAGATTTTTATTGACGGAATCGATTACTTGGATTATTCACGCTCTTCATGTTTAAGACATTTAGGGGTGGTCAGCCAGGACCCTTTTATATTCCACGCCTCTGTTAAAGACAATATAAAGATAGGAAAACTTGATGCTACTGAAGATGAGATTATGGATGCGGCAAAAATTGCCAATGCTCATCAGTTTATTATGGAACTGCCTGAAAGATACGATACGATTGTGGGTGACCGCGGTATGACATTATCAGGGGGGCAGTGTCAAAGAGTAGCCATTGCAAGGGCTTTAATTAAAAATCCGGAAATACTCATCCTTGATGAAGCCACAAGTTCTCTGGATAATATTTCTGAAAAAACGATACAGGATGCTCTCAGGGAGGTAGCAAGGACAAGAACAACGGTTGTCATAGCTCATAGACTTTCAACGATTGAACATGCCGATAAAATATTTGTAATGAGGCAGGGTGAAATTGTCGAAGAAGGGACGCATGAAGAGTTGATTGAAAAACATAGTTATTATCACTCTCTTTATCAAAGAGAAAAAGAAGGGAAATCAGAGACTTTTTAATATGGATGCTTTCATAATTACTCAGGCATAGTGGTCTGCCTATTTGTCATTAAAAAATAAAGAGGATTAAAAATGGATTCCGATAAACTCCCGCATTTTCATATTTTAGATTGTACAATAAGGGATGGTGGTTATCTCAACAACTGGCGATTTGATAAAAAACTAGTGAGAGAAGTTTACCGTGCTCTCTCAAAGGCCGGTGTTGATATTGTAGAAATAGGTTTCAGGGGTACGGATAAATATTTTCAAAGAAATGAATTCGGCCCCTGGAGGTTTACGGATATAAAAGATTTGAGAGAAGCAGTAGGAGGAATCAAGGGCGCCAGACTTGCAATTATGGGGGACTATGGAAAGCTCGATGTTGAAGATTTTACCGATGATTACAGGGAATTTGTTGATTTTATAAGGATTGCTGTTCATAAAGACGGGACACCAGGCGCGATAATGCAGCTTGAAGAGATTAAAAAGAAAGGATTTGAGGTTTCTTTGAATGCAATGGGTATTACGAGCTATACAGAAGAAGAAACAAAGGAACTGGTCAAAATGCTAGCAGATTCCGATATCGATTATATGTATATTGCAGACAGTTATGGTTCAATCCTGCCGGATCAGATGCGACAACTCATCGAGCCTTTTTTGGGGCTCAAACATATAAAGATCGGTTTTCATCCCCACAACAGTTTACAGATGGCTTTTGCGAATACTCTTGAAGCAATAAAATGCGGTGTCGATATAATTGACGGCACAATATACGGTATGGGCCGGGGTGCTGGAAACCTTCCCACAGAAGTAATGCTTTCGTATCTACAGCTTTCGACAACGGATAAGTACAATGTAATCCCAATACTGCACTGTATTGACAGGTTTTTTACAAACATTCAAACAGATGAGCCCTGGGGATATCAGCTTCCGTATATGCTCTCAGGCATATTTCAGTGTCATCCTTATTATCCTAAAACACTTGTAGATTACCGAGAATTTTCCATGGAAGATATCTGGAATGCTCTTGAGGTTTTGCGCAAAATAAACCCCGTTGGTTTTTCAAAGGATATTCTTGATGATATTATAAAAAGCGGAATGATAGGGGGTCTTAAAAAGGGCAGGGTGGTTGAAGGGAAATCTGTTGACACAAATAAGCTGAAGGGGAGGGGCATTGATGTCCCCTATAAAGATTTATATAAAGGAAGGGATTTTCTCATACTGGCGAACGGACCTACTCTTAAGGAATATGAACCGAAGATAGTGGAATTCATTAAAAAGTATGACCCCATGATTCTCGGTGCCAATTATCTTTCCGGTTTATTCAAGCCCCATTATCACGCCTTCAATAACAAAAATAGATTTGTCGATTATGTTGATACTGTTGACAATAATGCGGTTTTATTACTTGGTGAAAATTTTCCGGAAGATATGATCAGAGAATATACGTCCCGGAATTACGAAACCCTTTATTTTAATGATGAACTGAATGATTTTGATATAATCGACGGAGTAATCCAGTCCAATTGCAGAACAATAGCAGTTTTGCTTATGGGTGTAGCCATTGTTATGGGCGCGAACAGAATTTTTGCCGTAGGAATGGATGGTTATGCAGGCACAGAAGTAAAGAAGGATTTCCATTTTTATAATGAAAAGGTTGAACCTGAAGAAAAAGATCTTGTTATTGAGCGTCACCGATATAACCAGCATTTTATTGAACAGATAGATGAATATCTGAACGGCATAGGCAAGGAGGGTATACATATACTTACTCCTACAAGTTATAAAGCATTTTATAAAGGAATAGAAAATTACCTCTGAGAACCGGACTATGAATCGTTACCAGCAATTGAGAAAACTTTTTCAGGAACGGAAACTCTTTAAACTCGTCTGTGGTGCAGGTAATGAAGATCTACTTGAGGTGAGAAGGCTTGCAACAATATATACTCTTGCCGGTGCGGCCATGCACGATCTTTCGGCTAATGTGAATGTTGTTGAGGCGGCAAAGGAAGGGATAAAAATTGCTTACGAACTTGCGCCTGCAATAAACAGAAAAATTAATATTAGGCCTTTCCTCAATGTAAGTATCGGTATAAAAGGAGACCCCCATGTAAGGAAGGTGCAGATTGACAAGAAAACCTGTGCATGCTGCGGTAAGTGTATCGATGTCTGCAGACAGGAGGCGATAGAAGAAGACTTTGTAATTCATGAGTTTCGATGTATTGGTTGCGGAGACTGTGAAAAAGTATGTGCTTTTGAGGCAATTAACTTTATCCATAGAAAAGCTGATTTCGAGAAAATACTGCCTGAATGTGCCGGAGCAGGAGTTGAAACTATGGAACTCCATGCCGTAACAGAAGATGATGATGCAGCAATGAGGGATTGGGGGCTTCTTAATGGGATTATAAATAATAATTTTGTCAGCGTATGTCTTGACAGATCATTATTGTCAAACAAACATATTATAGAACGAATTAAAATGATGTATGAAATTACCGGCGAGCGCATGATAGTGCAGGCAGATGGAGTTCCCATGAGCGGCGAAGGAGATGATTTCAATACCACTTTGCAGGCAGTGGCCTGTGCGGATGTTGTATTGAAGAGCAAAGTCCCTGTTATGGTTCTGCTTTCTGGTGGAACAAACAGCAAAACAGGTGTCCTTGCCAGGCAATGCGGAGTTTTTGCACATGGTGTGGCTGTTGGAAGCTTTGCCAGAAAGATTGTAAGACCTCTTTTGATGCATGATAATTTTGATGTTGATTTCGATATTATAAATGAGGCTGTTTCTTTAGCGGAAAACCTCGTCCAATCAAACATAGAAGGTCTTCATGGTTAATCTGCGCGTAGGAGAAACCATCATTGAGAATATCCGTGCCATGATTTTTGATAAGGACGGTACACTCATAGAGCTTTATCATTACTGGTCCAGGATGGTGGGGCTCAGGGCGAAGATGATTTGTGAAAGGTTATCCCTCAATGATTTGCATATAAAAAATATTTCCTATGAAATGGGCGTAGATAATGATACCGGCAGGCTCAGGCCCAATGGTCCGGTAGGTCTTAAAAAACGTGAGATAGTTATGCAGGCTGCCATAGATTATCTTGCAAGCCTGGGACTTAAAGAAACGTACAGCCTCTGTTTTGATGTTTTTAAAGAGGTGGACGAACTAACTTCCATCAATTTGCATGGATTCATAAAGCCGATAACCGGTGCTGCAGAGCTTGCGAGGAAAGCCTCTTTAAATGGATGTAAAATAGCTGTTGCTACAACCGATAGAAAGGAAAGAGCCGGCCTGGCATTGGATTTTATCGGAATCGGTAATGTTGTCGATATGATTGTTGGCGCAGATGATGTGTCAAGGCAGAAACCTGATCCTGAACAGATATATATAATACTTAATACCCTCGGGATAGACCGGACGCATGCTGTCATGGTTGGTGATGCCTTAACTGATGTTGAAATGGGGATAAATGCCGGCCTGAAAGCCTCAATAGGTCTTCTGACAGGCTTTGCAACATATGGTCAACTTATAAAAATCACACCCTATGTTGCTGACGATATTTCAAAAATTGAAATTATTGCACGGGATGGTGAAAAAACATGAATAACAGACTCAAAATATCATTGAAAGAAGGTAAGGTAGTATATGGCCCCTGGTGTACGATTCCTTCTGCAGCGGTTATTAATGTTATTGCTGCCACAGGTGTTGATTTTGTTATTATTGATATGGAACACGGCCCACTTTCCTTTGAAACCGTTGAGGATATGATACGTGCTGCTGAAGTCGAGGGCTGTTCTGCTGTTGTGAGGGTGGCCAAAAATGATGAGGCTTTGATATTAAGTGCCCTTGATGCCGGCGCCTGTGGAGTAATCGTACCGCATATTGAGACCAGAGATGATGTTGAGCTGGCAATTTCTTTTACAAAATATTACCCTCTGGGAACAAGAGGGTTCTCGCCCTTTACAAGAGCAGGCGGATATTCGTTGTACAATGCGAAAGATCATGCAAAAAAGCAAAATGAGAAAACGTTGCTGATACTTCTTCTTGAAGGAAAGGCCGGTATCGAAAACCTCGAAGAAATCCTTTCCATCGACAATATGGAAACAAAAGTAGATGCCATATACATTGGTGCATATGATCTTTCACAGGCACTTGGTTCCCCCGGGCAGGTAGACCATCCTGATGTGAGGAGCACTATGGAGAGCTGTATAGCAAGAATCAATAAAAGTGGAATTGCCGCAGGCGGATATGTGGCAAAGGATGAGAATGATATAAAATGGATGCGCGATATGGGTATGCAGTTTATTACCCTAATGCCTGACTGTACGATGCTGTTTCATGCCTTTGAAAATACGTATCACAATTTCTTAAAAAAATAACAGACTAATTAAAGATGTCAAGAGACCGCAATATAATAGTTCTGATAAATTATCCTCCTGCTAAGGATTTCTCTTATTCTCATAAAGGTTTTACTTATCCGAGTACTTCCATATTATTGATAGGAACTTATCTGAAGCAAAACGGTTATGAAGTAAGGATTCTGGATGGAGCCTATCACAGTGATTATATTGAAAGAATAAAAGTTTTATTAAATAAAGAAGCAGATCATATTCTGTATATCGGAATGTCTGTTATGGTTACCCAGATACCTTTTGCCCTGGAAGCTTCAAAAGCTATAAAAAGCATTCAAAAAGAAGTTCCCATTGTTTGGGGTGGTCCTCATGCAACGCTCTATCCGGAGCAGACACTAAAGGATAGGAACGTAGATATTGTAGTGATAAATGAGGGAATGCAAACTGCTTTAAATATTGCCGGGTGCCTTAAATCAGGAACGGGATTGGAAGCAGTCAGGGGAATCGGTTTTAAAGATAATGAAAACCAATTATATTTTACAGAGCCCGGCGATCCGGATGATATAAAAGCTTTACCGTTTTTCGATTTCACGCTTATTGACGTGGAAAATTATCTGAATCCGCCCAATAATTCGGTATATAAGAGAGAGTTTCCCTATTTTGCCAGCCCGCTCCGTATTATGCCCATACTTACCGGCCTTGGCTGTCCATATAGATGCCAGTTTTGTATAAATGTTATTTTGAAAAGACACTACAGACACCGTTCGGCAAGATCTATTGTTGATGAAATAAAACATATGCAGAAAAAATACGGTGCAAATACATTTTTATTTCTCGATGAAGATTTTTTTATAAATAAAAATAGAGTTCTTGAATTGATATCGATTTGTGAAGATGAAAATGTCCATTTTAATTTTAGAACATGGTGCAGAGTAGACCATTTTAAAGATAATTATATGAATGAAGATCTGATGAAAAGGTTATGCAATATCGGACATGTTTCGATTGCTATGGGCGGTGAAAGTGCAAACCTTGAGATGCTCAAAAGCATGAAAAAAGGGATTACTCCTGAACAAATAATGCATTCATTGAGAGTTATCACCGATACAAGCAAAACAATCTTCCCGCGTTATTCATTCATGGTTGGGCTTGAAAATGAGAGTTTTGAGCAGATAAAAAATACATATAAATTTTGCATGGAAATGAAGAAGGTAAATCCACTGGTTGATATTGCGGGACCTTTTATATTCAGACTCTACCCCGGTTCACCAATTTTTAACAGATTGGTCGATAAATATGCAATTAAAATTCCTGATTCACTTGAAGAGTGGTCAAAACAGATGACTTATTCAGGCAGTTCTGATGAAATGCCCTGGACACCTGAAAAATTCCGTACAAAAAAGGATATTATTTCCTTCTATTCCATGTATGCCTTGAGTTTTCAAAGTAAAAAAATACAAAACCTGAAACAAGCATTGCGATTGCTGATATCAATATTTTGTCGGGTCAGACTTAGATTTTTCTTTTTTTATATGCCCTTCGAATATCAGATTTATTCTTTTATTAAAATGAAATTAAAATAGGGAGGGATCAATTTATGCGGATAGTTGGTATGGTCCCTGCAAGGCTCCAATCAAGCAGGTTGCCTGAGAAAGCTCTTGTTGATATTGAAGGGCTGCCCATGGTTATACATACATGTAAAAGAGCCGAGCTTGCAGGGAAACTTGACGAAGTTTATCTTGTAACGGATAGCGATAAGATAAAGGAAGCAGGGAAGTCTCGCGGCATTAAGGTTATTATGACAGGAACACATCACAGGAGTGGTTCGGACAGGCTTGCTGAGGCATGTACTTATGTCGACTGTGATATTGTGGTAAATATCCAGGGCGATGAACCCCTTGTTGATCCTGAACATATTGATGCTATCGTTGATCCTTTGATTACTAACCCTGATATTCTGATTGCTGTCGGGGTTACACCTTATAAAAAAAGAAACAGTACCTCGGATATTAAGGCAGTTTTGGACCTCGAAGGCAATATAATGTATTGCTCCCGCAACGATCTGCCAAGTGATGCCCGAAGTGTTGTAAATGAAATGCTTAAAATGTGTTTTATAGTTCCTTTCAGGAAAAATTTTCTTCTTAAATACACCTTGTGGGAGCCTACACCTCTTGAAGCCATTGAGTTCAATGAATATCTCAGAGTATTGGAACATGGTGTGAAAATGCGGGCAGTTATGATAGATAATGCCAAAATCAGTGTTGATACCCCAGAAGACCTTGCCATAGTATGCGAGATAATGAAACATGACACAATCAAGCATAAATATATGTGATATTCTTTTAGATGAATAAACTTGCAATTGTTCATAGCAGTCTGTCCAATGAAAAAATCAGCTCTTTTTTAAGTGCTTCAGGTTTTACTAAGTTTTTGCTGCTGGTGAGTGATTATGAGAGGGTACGAGAGCTGGGAGAGGTTCTTAAAGATACAGGAGAAATTTATGATATAAGCAGTGATATCCAAAACACGGCAGACTTGCTTAGAAGGCCTTTCTATGAAGTAACGGCACAACTTGGAGTCAAATATAACTCTCGTGAGTGGTGGGCCGGCAACATATCAGAGCGAAATACCATGATTTGCAATCTTTTTCTACATTGCTGCTATTGTTATATTTTTTCACGCAAAATGAAGGAGGAGGATAATTTCTGTGTTATATCGGACAGCAGTGCTGTTATAAAAAACATCACAGGTATTGCTGGAAAAAACAGGATAGATGTAGTAAGTAAAACCCTTTTTGTAATTAAGGACGGGTGTTCGGGGGTTTTTTTTGAAGGTTTTTACAAACTGATTCTCCACCTTGGAATTTTTACTTTAACAAGACTTAACAGGCTATATCACAGGTTAACAGCCGGAAAATGGAAGCCTTTGAAAAATCCTGATGTAGTGCTCCATACATGGGTAGATGAGAAATGCTTCGGTCCGAATGGGCAGTTCAAGGACCGCTATTTTACAGTCCTGCCGGATTATTATCGTAAAAAAGGTGTGAGCAAGGCGACATTTGTTACCTTTTCTTACCGCAATATTACCCGTTCCCTCTGGAGCGCAGTATCTTTTCTTCGTGTCAATCAGGAGGATTTTATTATTCCTGAGGATTATTATCATATCGGGGATTATATCTTTCCTTTCCTGTTACGTTTTAAGATGGGTCGGTTTGTTTTCACACAGATTATACTAAAAGATCTGGACTGTTCTATACTTTTTAACGAATATCACAGGAACGAACCTGTCCGTTTTGAGGCAATGTACTACCTGCTTTTTAAAAGGCTGTTGAATAAAGGAATAAAGCCAAAATTGCTCATAGAAGGATTTGAAAATATGGCAACCGATAAGATGATCCTGCTCGGGATAAGGGATTTTATGCCTGGGACAGCGGTATACGGTTTTTTTCATGTTGCTCAATCCCCCCATGTGCTTTGCTTTTTTACGGATGTTATCGAAGGCGATGTTGCTCCTCTACCGGACAGGATTATATGCAATGGACTTAAATATATGGAGATTCTTATAAAGGAACATTATCCGAAGGAACGGATTGTTGTTGGCGCAGCGCTTCGATACCTTTATCTCCATAACATTAAAAAGGCTTCCAGTGACAGGCATGATGACTTCAGGATTCTTCTTGTGCTGCCCATTGAAAAAGAGACTGTTGTAGAACTTTTTTATAAGCTTAAGACTGCAATCGATGGGATAAACCATTACCGCATGATCCTTAAACCGCATCCTATGGAGACTAAAATAATTGAAAAAATCAAAGGCGATTTCCTACCCGGAACAGAAGTTTTTACCGGAGGGATGGAAGATGCCCTTAATATGTGTGATATTGTGGTCAGCGCTGCTACAGGTGCAGTTCTTGACTGTATTATGGCGGATAAGGAAGTAATCAGGATTGGCAGAGGCACTCAGATTGATTTTGATCCTCTGGCGTGGTTTGAAGAATTGGGCAGACCATGCAGCAGCATAGAGGAATTAAGAAAAAGACTTGTTGATACTGAGAAAAAAATAAGGAGTCAATCCTATGAAAAGCCACAATACTCTGCAATGCTGCCTGAGCTCTTTTCTCCGATGACAGAAGAAACTATGAAGCCCTTTCTTCCACCTGACAGAGGCCGGTAAGTTGTTAAGAAATTTTATTTTAGGACAAATTTTTTTGGAGGTTTAAAGATGTTGCAAGCACACAGACCCTCTATTGGTAGCGAAGAGCTTGAAGAAGTCAGAAAAGTATTCGAGACAGGATGGCTTGGTATGGGCTCGCAGGTAATGGAGTTTGAAAATATGATAAAGGACTATCTGGGTGCACGCAATGTAGTAGCTGTCAGCACAGGTACTACAGCGCTCCATATTACGCTTGATGCCTACGGCATTGGCCCTGGAGATGAGGTTGTAACGCCTTCATTGACTTTTTGTGCAGCAATACAGAGTATTATTTCTCTTGGGGCAACTCCTGTGTTTTGTGATATTGATCCGAAAACGCTTAACCTTGATCCGGTTGATGTGGAAAAACGGATAACGCCGAGAACAAAGGCAATTATGCCTGTCCATTATTGTGGTTATGCCTGCGATATGGACAGGATCCTTGATATTGCCGGAAGCAGAAAAATTGTTGTGATTGAAGATGCTGCTCATGCATTCGGTTCATCATATAAGGGGAAAAAGATCGGAAGCATCGGTGATGCAGCATGTTTTAGCTTTGATCCGATAAAAAATATTACATGCGGTGAGGGAGGAGCAATAGCTGTAAATGATGACGGCATTGCAGAAAAGATACGGAAAAAAAGGGTTCTTGGAATATCGAAGGACTCCTGGCAAAGACAGGAAAATACACAAAGCTGGTTCTATGAAGTGGTGACACCTGGATACCGCTATCACATGAGTAATATCAATGCCGCTATAGGGATCGTTCAACTGCAAAAGATTCAAAAATTCATCGAGCGCAGGAGATTTATAGTAGAAAAATATAACGCTGCCTTTAAAAATGTTAATCATCTCAAAATGTTCAAATGGGATTTAAGTGAAATGGCTCCTTTTATGTACATACTTCGTGTTGCCGAGGGCAGAAGGGACGAGATGATGAATTTCCTCGCAACAAAAGGGGTGGCAAGCGGTGTTCATTACATACCCAATCATATACAGCCGTTATTTAAGAATTACGCGACAGAACTTCCTGTTACAGAAATGATATGGAAGGAGATTATTACGCTTCCTCTCTTTTATGACATGACAGAAGAGGATGTGAATCTTGTAATAAGTTCTGTAATAGAATTTTGCAGTCAGTGACCGTTTTTTATGCCTCCAAAAGTTAGTATAAATCTATGTTGCTATAACTCCGAAAAATATCTGGCCGAGACGCTGCAAAGCATTGAAAACCAGACATTCAGAGACTGGGAGCTTATTGTTATCAATGACGGCTCCTCTGATTCTACGGAGTCGATGATAATGGAATTTAAAGACCGTGGATTTCCTGTAACATATCATTACCAGGAAAACAGAGGGCTTGGTTATTCGCGTAACCGGGCCCTAGAATTTTCTCAGGGCGAATATATTACCTTTATTGACCATGATGATTTGTGGCTCCCCGAAAAACTTGCAATGCAGGTGGCAGCATTTGAAAAGAGAAACGATATTGATTTCATATATACAAACTATTTTGTGCTGAAGGATGGACAAAAAAAATTGGCATTTAGAAAACCCAACCCTGATGGCGATGTTTTTGGCCGCTTCCTGAGACAATATTCTGCAGGTTATGTGACTGTTGCAATCAGAATGAGCGCAATTCGCAGGCTGGGCGAATATTTTGACACTAATTTCAGGCTTTGCGAGGAATATGATTTTTTTATGCGGATTCTGTTTCAATCTAAAGCAATTTATATCAGGGACCCTCTGGCTGTTTACAGGATTCACTCAGAAAGAGCCAGCACAAGATATATAGATGAATGGCCCCGTGAGATGGAAGACATTATGGAAAAATACAAAAAAACTCTAAAAGGATTTAAGGAAAAATATGCTGCAACATTAAGATACGTTTATGGAAAGATTGGTTATTACCGTGCGCGTGCAGAAATGTCGAAACAAAATTGCGAAAAGGCAAGGGAATACTTGCGGCCTTATCTTGGGATAGATTTTCGTTTCCTTTTACTTTATCTGATGACTTTTTTGCCTGCCTTTGTTTGGCGCCGAGCTGTCTCTATGGAAAGCAAGGGTTACTTCGATACATAATGCGGAGTCTGTTCATAGAAACTATATTTTCAGAGATTTCGGAATGATTGCATCGGATAGTGCAAGCATAAATGAGAAAGGCAGAAATATTTGTTTTATTGCTGCGATAGAACTTACTATTCGTGCTTTTATGGTTGAGCACATAAGAAAACTCAGTAAAGAAAATAGGGTAACAGTGATAGTGAATACTGATAATGTTGATTTTCTTAAAACCTATGGACTTGATGTGAATGTTATTCCTGCAAAAATAAAAAGAAGGCCATCACCGTTTTCCGACTTAGTAGCATTGTTCAGACTTTATATAATTTTCTGTAAAAACGGTTTTTACTCAGTCCATTCAATTACACCAAAGGCAGGTCTCATATCAATGCTCGCGGCATTTTTGGCCAATGTTCCGGTAAGGATACATACCTTTACCGGCCAGGTTTGGGCCAGCAAAAAAGGTATAAAACGGGAAGTTTTGAAGAATATAGACAGATTGCTTGCCTTATGCGCTACACATATCCTTACAGACAGTAAGTCTCAACAAGACTTTATCGTGAAAGAAGGCATTGTTCTGCCTGGAAAATCCTTTGTCATCGGGAATGGTTCTATTTGCGGAGTGGACAGCATTCGCTTCCGACCTGATCAAAAGGCAAGGAGGGTGTTGAGAGAACAATTACTTATACCTGAAAGTGATGTTCTCTTTCTATTTCTTGGCAGGCTTACTTTTGACAAAGGTCTCCTTGATCTTGCCCTGTCTTTTTCGAAGCTCAGCGATTCTGCAAAAAATACAAGCCTTCTTATTGTGGGACCGGATGAAGAGGGAATTAAAGACAGGGTTATTACAGTATGCAGTAACTGTATTGATAAAGTACACTTTTATGATTTTACCGATACACCGGAAAAATTTATGGCTGCAGCGGATGTCTTCTGTCTTCCGAGTTATCGTGAAGGATTCGGTATCGTTGTCATTGAAGCAGGGTCTGGAGGCATTCCTTCAATTGGGACAAGAATATATGGAGTTACTGATTCAATCGAAGAAAATGTGACCGGATACCTTTACAATGCCGGAAATGTTGAAGAGCTTACCGGAAAGATGCGGAAAATGATTGATGAGCCCGAAATAAGGGTGAAGATGGGCATAAGAGCGCGTGATAGGGCAATACAGCTTTTTTCACGGGAATATGTTACAGATGCTTTTTATGCTTTTTACAAATCTATTTTTACTAAAAATAAAGATAAAAGAGATATCTGTGAAACGTGCATTTGATTTTTTCCTTTCAATAACTCTTATTATATTTTTATCTCCTGTTGTTTTTTTGATCGGCATAACGATTTTTGCAACAATGGGAAGTCCGGTCTTATTTGCACAAATCCGGCCGGGATATAAGGGAAGACCTTTCAGGATATATAAATTCAGAACTATGAATAATCTTGTCGATGAATCAGGGAATATGTTTCCTGACGCGATGCGTCTTACCAGGATTGGACGTTTTATGAGACGGTTAAGCCTTGATGAATTGCCGCAGCTTTTTAACGTGATCAAGGGCGATCTTAGTTTTGTGGGACCACGGCCTCTCCTGATGGAATATCTGCCGTTGTATAACCCTGAACAGGCGCGACGCCACGATGTCAGACCGGGGATTACAGGGTGGGCACAAATAAACGGACGAAATGCTATTACCTGGGAAGAGCGTTTTGAACTGGATATATGGTATGTAGACCACAGGAGTCTGTGGTTGGATATGGAGATACTTCTTCGTACTGTTCTTAGGGTTATAAAAGGTACAGACATCAGTGCCGAAGGCTATGTGACTATGCCAAAGTTTACCGGTACCAGGATGGAAGGATAGAATTTATGACTATACGGCAAACAATAACGTCCGGGAAAAATATCTGGCTGCTTCCAATCCTTGTTTTTACAGGCGCCTTTGCTGTGAGATTTTATCTGGCATTTTTCTCAAACATTATAACTCCTGACGGGATTTTATATATAAGAACAGCAAAACTGATAGAACTTGGGGAATCCAAAAAGCTTATGGAATTTACTTTTATCCATTTGTATCCTTTTCTTGTTATACTTGCACACAAAATTATCCCTGATTGGGAACTTGCGGGAAGAATGACCTCAGTACTGATGGGGTCGCTGGCGGTGATCCCATTCTTTCTTTTGATAAAAGGGATGTTTAATATACGTATAGCATTAGTATCATCGCTCTTTTATGTTATAAGCCCCAGACTTGCAGATTATTCATCGGATGTACTCAGGGAGCCCACCTTTTGGTTTTTTTCTATGATGGCATTGTGGCTTGCCTGGGAAGGACTGTCTCGCGGCAGCCTTTTGTGTATGGCCTTTGCCGGTATATTTTCCGGGCTGTCTTCTTTTGCACGCATTGAGGGAATCGCCGTATTTGTGATCATTTCTCTTTGGATCATATGGTATTTCTGGAAAATAAAACCTGATTTAAGAAAGCTTTTTTTATGTCTTTTTGTTTTTATTTTTACTCTGCCCATTGTTCTTTTGCCTTTTACGTTTCTTTTCAGAGAAAGACTGGGTAAATGGGACTTCGGATTTACTCTGTTGAAGATATGGCTTCTTATAATAAGCAAAAGCAAAGAATCGCTTGAGCTGACGACCGATCTTATCCAGGCAATGCCGCCGGAACTTCCTACATTCATTGAACTTGCAAAAGACCATAAATATGTAATCTTTTTTTCTGATATTATTCTTAAGCTAATAAAATCAATCAACATTGTCTTTGCTGTTTTTGCAATTGCAGGCATATTCAGAAGAAAAAATACATTATACAATAAAAAAGAAGCATTAATTATTATCTGGTTTGGTGTTTTTTTTCTTACTGTATTTTTATATATTTCGAAAGTTTATTACTTCAGCACACGTCATGGTCTTTTGATGGGGATTCCCGTAATTATTTGGGCAGGAATCGGCTTTTTTGAGCTGAAGGAATGGATTTATTTATGGTTGAAAAAAGTATGTTCTCATAGTTTTCTTGCTAAAAATATTACAGCTATTTTCATTCTGGTAATTCTTATAGCTATTCTGCCAAAAACATTGTCTCCAGGGGGTTATGAAAAAAGGGAATTGAAGAAGGCAGGCATATATCTCAAAGGTATGGGATATTCCGGCATCAGATTTGCCGGCGAGCCATCTCTTTACAGGGTTGCCTTTTATGCTGATTCTGAATATGACACCATCCTTTCCGGAAAAACAAATGATGAACTGGTTGGCTTTATGAAAGAAAACAAAACGAACCTGCTTATTTTTGATGAAAAATCAAATAATATCTTTTATATGAATCTTCAGAACAACATTGATTTTTCAGTATTTGAGAAGATAAACCTGCCTGAATTTGAAAAATATCGTGAATATAAAATATCGGTGTACCGGTTAAAAAATATATTATGAAAAAGGAAGCTGTCCTTGTTACCGGGGCAACCGGATTTATAGGTAAATACGTTGTAGAGAATCTGCTTGATGAAGATTTTATAGTTTACGCATTGACAAGAACCAACAATCCTGTTTTAAACAAAAATGTAGAAATTATAAAAGGTGATATTACAGAAAGTTTTATAGTTCCTGATGAAGTTGGTAAAATCTACCATTGTGCCGGTGTTATTTCTGAAAAAATGAGAATGTGGCCTGTTAATGTTCAGGGAACCAAAAATATTGTTGATGCTGCAATTGAGCATAATTGCAAATTGATTCATCTTTCCAGTGCAGGTGTAATAGGAAAAGCTTCAAATAAGAATATTAATGAAGAAACCCCCTGTAATCCGCGCAGTCTTTATGAGAAGACAAAATTTGAGGCAGAAGAAGTTGTAAGAGAAGGGATTAAGAGAGGATTAAGGGCTCAGATGCTACGCCCGACAATTGTTTTCGGGGAAGGCCGGGAGCCTGAAAAAGACAGTTTACTTCAGCTCTTACGAACTATTGTTTCAGGAAGATACAGACATATCAGCAAGGGACGTGGTGTTTATAATATTGTCTATGCTGGTGAAGTTGCCCGTGCAATGCATGTGCTTGGTAATGACAGTATAACAAACGGCAGAGTGTTCTTTATTAATACTCCGCTGAGTTTCTCTGAATTTGCATCAATTGTGTACAGATCAGTAAAAAAGAACGAAAAGAATATAGGCAACATACCATATGTTTTAGCATTTGGAGCTGCATTTGCATTTTCTTTTTTGCAATTAATTACAGGGAAGAAAAGAGGATTAACGTTTTCACGTCTGAAAGCATTGACAGATGCGAGTATAATTTCCCAGGAACGCATGCTTAACGAAACTGGCTACAAGCCGTTATACGGGGTTGATGAGTACCTGAAACAACTATGTGCTGAATATCTGAAAAAAGGTTTTTTGGCTTAATTTTTTATTTAAGAAACAATATGATTTTGAATGCCGCTGCAGTTTTGTATTAAATTTTTTAAAAATGCTATATTTTAATTGATTCCATAAATTTGAGGTGAAAATGACTTGCTGGTACATGATGATCGCAGATGCGCTTTTAACGCTGACTTCAATTGTATTCAGTCTTATGCTCCGTTTAGAGATTTCCAATCCCGGTTATTTGTTCAGCCGCTATTTTCAGTCAATCTGGCCGTTTACAATCCTTGCTGTTTTTATAAGACCTGCTATGTTTTATGCAACAGGTATGTACCGGCGCATATGGAGATATGCAACGCCCAGGGATTTTATGATTTTAGTTGGTGCTGTTTTCGCCGGATCCATGATCCTTTTCATTGCAACGATCTTTGTTTTTACTCCAAATCTGATTGTTGTTTTTCCTAAATCAATATTTGTCCTTGAAGCAATTCTCAGTATTTTGCTTCTTGGCGGTATCAGAGTGCTCATAAAGGTATCAGAACGTTACTCCGATGATATTGATTGGAAAAAAAGTGATATTGTGAACCATAAGAGGGTTCTGATAGTCGGTGCAGGGAGCGATGGCATCAATACGGTAAGAGAGTTGAGAGGAAACCCGCAGATGGGCATGACACCTTGTGCTTTCATCGATGACGATCCAAAAAAAATCGGTATGAAAACTCAGAGTATTCCTGTGTTCGGACCTCTAATAAAGCTGTCGGATGTTGTTAAAAAGCAGAATGTTGATGAGGTCATAATTGCTATTCCGAATGCGCCGGAACAGACTATCAAGAATGTTCAGTATATGTGCCAGAGTATCCCCATTGCCTTTATGACTATGCCTTCTTTAAGCAGTTTTATGGAAAACGCCGATGAATGGGGGGATATACCTTCTTCTTCACTAAAAATTCCTATGTCAATGCCTGATATTACCGCAGAGGAAATAAAGGCTGTTGTTCGTGTAATGCAATCAAGGAATCTCAGTATAGGTTCCCAAACTGTTGAATTTGAACGGCTGGTCGCGTTGCAGGCAAACGCTAAGTACGCTGTGGCAGTGACTAATGGTACCTCTGCCCTTCATATGTGCACGATAGCTGCCAATATAAAACAAGATGATGAAGTAATAACATCGCCATTCAGCTTCATTTCATCTGCAAACTGCATACTCTATGAAAAAGCTAAACCGGTATTTGTCGATATTGATCCTGTAAGTTACAACATAAATCCGAAACTGATTGAAGCTGCAATTACCAGTCGAACAAAGGCCATTCTTGTAGTCCATATTTTTGGTCAGCCTGCAGACATGGATGCCATTCTTGAAATAGCCGACAGACATAGCCTTGTTGTTATTGAAGACGCCTGTGAGGCAGTCGGAGCAGAATATATGGGTAAACGAACAGGAGCTATAGCAAAAGCCGGCGCTTTTGCTTTTTACCCGAACAAACAAATGACAACCGGAGAAGGAGCCTGTCTCGTCACTAATGATGAGGAATGGGCTGCATTATTCAGGAGCCTCAGAAACCAGGGCAGGGATAAATTCGACGGTTGGCTCAACCATTCGAGACTTGGTTATAATTACCGTATGTCAGAGATGAATGCAACACTTGGAGTTGTTCAACTAAAAAGACTTGATGAATTTCTCAGGAAAAGAGATGCTGTGGCAAGAGAGTACGACAAGGCGCTTTCTTCGTTTGTAAATTTGAGTCCGCTAAAAGTAGTTCCAACGACAACAAGGATGAGCTGGTTTGTCTATGTTGTACGTTTTTCGCCTGGTATTGACAGGAACTATGTTATCAAAGAAATGGAAAAAAACGGTATTCCCACAAGGCCTTATTTTACCCCTATTCATCTTCAGCCCTTTTATATGGATATGTTTGGTTTTAAGGAAGGAGATTTCCCCGAAGCTGAGGCAGCGGGAAAATCGATCATTGCTTTGCCTTTTCACACAAACATGAAAACAGAAGAAATAAATGTTGTTTGCCATGCACTGGAAGATGTTTTGTCAGGGTTAAAATAAAAAATTCAGATTTCCGGGTTCATTTTTTAACGTATTGTCTTTAATCAACAATTACAAATAATTACTGAGCATTATATGAGTTTGTACAAAATAAGTATGATGGGATAAATCAGTTGTTCGGAAAATTTGTTATTTCACTTGATTACGAGCTCGCCTGGGGGTTTCACGGGACAAACCTGAAAGATAAACCTTATTTGGAAAATGTTAAAGGTGAAAACAAAGCAGTAATTGAAACGCTTAAACTTTTTGAAAAATATGGTATACACGCAACGTGGGCAATAGTCGGAGCATTATTTTGTAAAAATAAAAAAGAATTAAAAGATATTATAAATATTGAGCTTGAGTATACTAAAAATGGTTATACGATAGAACAATATCTTGACCGGGAAGTCGGGGAAAATGATGATGCCGATTCATTGCATTATGCCGGCAGGATAATTGAAATCATAAAAAAATATCCCTACCAGGAAATAGCAAGTCATACTTTCAGTCATCTTTACTGTTTTCATGAAGTCAACGATCACAATGCTTTTGAAAAAGAACTGACAGCATTCAATAAAGTTGCAAAGGACACAAAATCGCTCGTATTCCCTTCAAATCAATTAAATGAGGATGCATTGAACCTGCTGAAAAAATATAACTATAAAGCATACAGGGGAGTTCAGAAGAATGGTTCTTCTTTTGCATTATATCCGCAAATGGCTGATAAAGAGGATTTTATAGTATACAAGTTATTAAGAATGATTGATACATATTGCAATATTTTAGGTGAATACAGTTATTCCCAGGAAAATATAATTGAAGACAATATATGTAACATACGTGCTTCTGCTTTTTTCAGAGGATACAACGATAGATTGTCATTTCTTGAGAGTCTTAAAATTGGAAGAATAAAAAAAGGTCTGAGATGGGCTGCGCAGAAGAATGAAATATATCACCTTTGGTGGCACCCCCACAATTTTGGGATTAATATACAGAAAAATATGGAACAGCTTGAAGAAATACTTCGTTATTTTAAAAACCTGGAATCAGAATACGGCATGGAAACCAGGAATATGGGCGAGATAGCCGATGAAGTTTTACCGGAGAAGTAAATGTATGTATACAGGGAAATATACAATAATGATGAAGATTTAATAAAACAGATTACGGATCTTTATAACAGGGTGTATGGCGGAGAATACCATGTCAGCACTCAAATGCTTATCGATAAACACCTGAAGAATCCCTTTGGTGAAAAAGTCTGTGGTGCAGTTGCAGTTGATGGAAAAAAAGTCATTGCTGCAACTTTTTTTTTAAGCGGTCAATATTTATACAACCGAATGAAGTATAAAGCTGCTTTAGGCTGTGATTATCTTGTTGACCCTGATTATCAGAGAAAAGGTTTGGGCACCGGCCTGACATCTTTTATGGAGAGTTATTTCATTAGTGCGAATTATGATTTTTTGTGCACATTTCCAAATATTAAATCAAAAGCAAGTTTTTTACGCAATGCCTGGAAGGAGGTCTTCGTTTTTGATTATTTTATAATGCCGTGCATGGGGCCTGCTTTCATGAATGATTTGTTTTTATGGCAGAAGATAAAAGGTTTTTCAAATAAATTGAGATCTTTGTCGGATATTAAGATAGAGAAAGGTGATATTAATATCATAACGCCTGATGATTATGCCCTTATCAACAACATGACTGATAAAGTTACCCGCATGAGATCAAAGGATGTTTATAATTACAAGTTTAATGATAATTATTATAAGCACTACTATATAAAAATAACTAAAAAAAATGAAACGAAATTTATTTGTACAATTCGTATTGATATAAGAAAAATTAAGGGAATTAACCTTAGATTTCTCGATATTGTAGACTGGCATAGTCTTTGTGATAACAAAGAAGATAGCGCAAAATATTTTGCCAGGGTGTTATGCGAAGCGAGAAACTTAGGAGATGCAATAGTTCTCTGGCAGTCAACTGATAGGGTAGAACAGGAAATAATTTCAAATGATTTTGGTTTTTTTAATATGAGCAGTTTAAAGGTCAATAAATCAGAGCACTACTTTTTAACAAAAAAGTTGAATGCATCAATGTCTGATAATATTGAAAAAGCTGAAAACTGGAAACTTAGGTGGATTGAAACCGATTTATAAGTTTTGTTTATGTTATACTGAGTTTTCAAAATAAATTATGGTGATGGTGAAATTATAAATATGAGAATATTAAGTGCACAATATATTAAAAGTGTTAACGGATTTGAGGATAGAGCACAATTGGAGCATCCGGAAATATGTTTTATCGGAAGGTCCAATGTTGGCAAATCCTCCATGATAAATAAACTCCTTATGCAAAAGATTGCCAGGACAAGCTCCACTCCTGGTGCGACTAAATTGATAAACATTTATAAAATACACTGTGAGTTAGATAAAAAAAGGATATTATTAATTTTTTCTGATTTCCCCGGCTTTGGTTATTCAAAGGTATCAAAAAAAACATACCAGGGATGGCAGAGTATGATAGATGGGTATATCAGTAAGAACAGATTCATAAAGAGATTGATATGGGTTTACGATGTAAGAAGGGACCTGGATGAAACAGACAGCAATGTAATAGAGTGGATTAGCCGGACAGGCTTGGATTTCACTATGGTAATCACCAAGATTGATAAAGTGAGTAAAAATGATGTGCTGATAAAAAAGAGGTTATTTGAACAGAATTTTGGTAATGACAAAGTTTTTGTATTCTCATCTAAGGATGGATACGGACGGAATGAATTGCTGCACCATATCTCAGATGTTGTGGAAAATATATAAAATGTTTTGCGGTTTTAGCTTTTAGAGTAAACTGCTTTCTGTTAGTTGTGAAGACGATTTTCTTTAATACCCTGTCAGTTGCGGCAGGGTATTTTATTATTATAACCTTAATTTACAAGATGTTATCTTAGATCGTTAAGGTTATATATTGAATTAAACATATAACCTTTTGATTCTATAACATCTTTTCCACCTTCCAATCTGTCAAGGAGTGCTATTATACCCTTTACGTTATAGCCCTCACTTTCGGTTATTTCTACTGCCTTCAAAGAAGACCCGCCCGTAGTTACTACATCTTCAAGAATAATTACGTCCATTCCCTTTTTCAGGTTTTTTGCGCCTTCGATCCATAGATTTTTCCCGTGGCCTTTAGGCTCTTTTCTTATGAAAAATCCGGCGAGGTTGTCTTTCAAGCTGTAAGAGGCCAGTACTACAGCGCATACCAGCGGATCAGCTCCGACGCTTACACCACCTACTGCACCTATTCCCGGTATGTTACGTACCATTCCATGCATTATCCTGCCAATGAGGTACATGCCTTCAGGGTTCAGGGCGGTTTCTCTCGCATCAATGTAATAGGTGCTTTTTTTACCGCTTTTTAGAATAAATTCTCCTTCTTCATAAGACAGTTTCTTTAAAATTTCCAGTAACCTCTGTTTTTCATCCATAATCGCTTGTCTCCCTTATTATATTCAAAATCTGTAAACAGGCAAAATGCTTGCCATGAAATCGTTTAAACGCTTTTTTGAAACAGTTCCATTTGTTCCAATCCCATCCCCCATGGGAACCTTGACGGATAGGAGCCTGAAAAGCAGGCATCACAAAAATCATAATCAAATTCGTCTTCTTTATCTCCGATTGCTTTCTTGATACCGTCAATACTCAGATAACCGAGGCTATCTGAGCCCATCAATGCATTGATCTCATCTGTAGAATGAGAAGATGCAATAAGCTGTGTTCTTGAAGGCGTGTCTATACCGTAAAAACAGGGAAAAGCAGTCGGAGGAGAGCTAACCCTGAAATGTATTTCTTTTGCCCCTTGCTGCTGCAACATCTTTACAATCTTCCCTCCTGTTGTTGAGCGCACTATTGAATCGTCTACAACAATAATTTTTTTATCTTTTACTACGTCATGTACGGCATTCAATTTCAGTTTTACACCAAAATGTCTTATAGAATCACGCGGCTCTATAAATGTTCTGCCCACATAATGGTTCCTGATAAGCCCGAGTTCAAAAGGCAAACCTGTCTCTTGTGCGTATCCGATAGCAGCGCCGATACCTGAATCAGGGATGGGGATTACCATGTCTGCATCTACATGCGTTTCTCTTGCCAGCTCTCTTCCGAGGGCTTTCCTGACTGTATATACGTTTCTGCCGAACATATAACTGTCAGGCCTGGCAAAATAAATATATTCAAATACGCAATATTTTGGTTTTACCTTTTTGAAAGGCATATATGATTTCATTCCTTCATTTGTTATATGGAGCACTTCGCCTGGTTCAACCTCTCTAACATATTCTGCCTGCATGAGGTCAAAGGCGCACGTTTCACTTGAAATTACACATGAACCGCCGATTTTTCCGATCACGAGAGGCCTGAATCCATAGGGGTCTCGTGCGGCGATAAGTTCTTTGTCCGTTAAGATCAGAAGCGAATATGAGCCTTCTACCCTGTGAAGAGCGCTGATTAACCTCTCAACAGTAGAATTTTCATTGGAAAGCGCCATGAGATGGACAATAACCTCTGTATCCATTGTGGATTGAAATATGGAGCCGTAATTTTGCAGCTCATCCCGTATGACCTTTGCATTTGTAAGATTTCCATTGTGGGCAATGGCAAGACGGCCTTTTGCATACTCAACGGAAAAGGGCTGAGCGTTTTGAATGTACGAGGCGCCTGTTGTTGAATACCTTACATGCCCAATTGTCATGTCTCCTTTCAATCCTTTCAATACATCTTCATTGAAGATATCGGAGACGAGTCCCATTTCCTTATGGGAATAAAAAGCCGAATGGTCGGAACTTACGATGCCGGCACTTTCCTGTCCCCGGTGCTGTAAAGCATGGAGACCAAGATAAGTTATATTTGCTGCTTCACTGTGATCGTATACTCCAAATATGCCGCACATAACTATTAACCTTCTTCAAGCCTTTCCAGCTCGGTTTCAAAAAATTTGATAATCTCATCATCCATCAGACAGATGTCTATTTCTTCCAATGATGTTTCTTTATACTTCACAAATTCTGTTACTTCATTTATTATAATTCGTGCACAGCGCTCTTTCGGAAAACCGAATATTCCGGCGCTTATAGCCGGCATTGAAATGGTTTTAAACCCTTTTTCAGAAGCAAGTGTGAGTGTGTTTTTAACGGCATTCTTTAGCTTATTCTCTTCATCCCCTTCACCCCATCTTGGACCTACGGTATGGATTACATATTTTGCCTTAAGACTGCCTCCTGTAGTGAGCGCGCATTTGCCAACCGGGACATAACCTATCTTATCGCTTTCTTCCTGGATGACCTGTCCGCCTTTTCTTACGATGGCCCCTGCCACACCGCCTCCGTGCTGAAGATGTGAGTTCGCTGCATTAACGATGGCGTCAACATCGCTTTGAGTTAAATCACCATTGATAATCCTGACTTTGGTATCTTTAATGAACGATTCTTTTATAATTTTCATCGCTTATGAGGGGTCAGCCCTTAATTTATATAACTGCCTTCAAAAAGAAACATAAATATTGTAATATAAAAACTCACAAATGGAAAAGAAAAAAGACCAACTATTAACTCCTATTATTGAATTGAAAGGTGTGGGCCCGAAAATTGCGGTGATGCTGGAAGGGAAGGGCATTAAAACCATTGAAGATTTGTTCTGGTTTTTACCGGTCAGGTATATGGACAGGAGCGTTATAAAGACCATAGGCGAACTGACGGTAGGTGAAAGAGCTTCAATCGTTGCAAAGGTTGCGGCATCAAGGTCGTTATTTTTTCGTCATTCCCGCAAGAAGGCGTACGAAGCGATTGTAGAGGATGAAACCGGCAGTATTTCCATCAAGTGGTTTCAATGGGTAGGAGAATATCTGAAACAGATCTGTAAAAAAGGAAATTTGCTCCTTTTATCCGGCGAGATAACGAAGTTCGGTGACAGGTTCCAGATGGTACACCCGGAAATTCACATCCTTGGAGATGAAAACGAAGCAGAGGACCGTAAAACAATAGCCCCCATATATTCAGAAATAGATGGATTGAAGCAGGGTACTCTGAGAACACTCATGAAAAAGGCTTTTGAAGACTATGGAATATGTATTGAAAGCGTTGTTCCTGAAAGTATTGAAGAACATCACAAACTTGCCCCCCTTTATAACGCCTTTCTGAAGATCCATTTTCCGGAGAAAGATGATTTAAAGTACACGAATATTGAAGGTTCAGGGATACAAGGATATCTCCACCGTCTTATATTTGAAGAATATTTCCTTTTTCAGCTTGCGCTTTTAATAAAGAAGGAGGAGGTAAAAAAGAACAGGGGAATAAGGTTTAAACCTGCCGATGCATACTATCGGAGATTTAAAGCCAATTTGCCCTTTAAATTGACGTATGCGCAGGAGAGGGTGATAAAAGAAATCGAGAATGATATGGGTCAGGGTGTGCCCATGAACAGGCTCCTGCAAGGTGATGTGGGCAGCGGAAAGACTATTTGTGCTGTTATGGCTTCATTGGTTGCCGTTGATAACAATTATCAGGTGGCGCTTATGGCGCCTACTGAAATCCTTGCCGAACAACATTACCTCACAATGCATAAATATTTTGATGAGATGGGAATATCTCTCGTCTTTTTAAGGGGTAATATGGGCAGCGATAGAAAACATATTCTGGAAGGAATAAAAAACGGAAAAACCAGGGTGATAATAGGAACCCATGCCATTATTCAAAAAGATGTTGTTTTTAAAAAACTTGGATTGGTCATAATAGATGAACAGCATAGATTCGGAGTTATTCAGAGGAAACTATTGAAGGAAAAGGGGTCAGAGATCAGGAGCCAGGAGTCGGAGGAGGAAGATTTTCAACTCAATATCCAACATTCAACATTAAAAACTGATTCTACCCCTGATGCACTTGTTATGACGGCAACACCGATTCCGAGAACGCTTTCCATGGTTATATATGGGGATCTTGACGTCTCCATTATTGATGAAATGCCGAAAGACAGGCAGAAAATAAGTACGAAGGCGCTTCAGGATAAAGATAAGGCTGCTGTTTATAAGATGGTGGAAGATGAACTGAAGAAGGGCCGCCAGGCATATGTTGTATGCCCTCTGATTGAGGAATCGGACAAGATTGACCTTTTGAATGCAAAGGAGATGGCAGCTTATCTGCAAACATCGGTTTTTCCTTCATACCGTGTAGGACTTCTCCATGGCAGGATGAAACCTGAAGAAAAAGAAGGGATAATGGCGAGGTTCAAAGACAGAGAGACTGATGTGCTGGTTTGCACAACGGTTATAGAAGTCGGCATAGATGTGCCTAATGCAACAATAATTATCATAGAAAACGCTGAACGATTCGGCCTTTCCCAGCTCCATCAATTGAGGGGCAGGGTAGGCAGGGGGAAATATCCGTCAAAATGCATTTTAATCACATCTGCAAAAAGGACAGCACCGGCTGCGAAAAGACTAAGGGCCATGGAAGAGACAACGGATGGATTTATAATTGCAGAAGAAGATATGAAACTCCGGGGACCCGGTGACATGCTTGGCGTGAGACAGGCCGGTCTGCCGGATTTCAGGGTAGGGGATATTGTACGCGATGTTAATATCATGTTACAAGCAAGGAAAATTGCAGGCGAAGCAATGCTTGAAATGACTGACGACGATTTGGACAGAGTTCAGGAAAAGGCAAGGAAGCGCTGGAAGGGCATTGCCTGTCTCAGTGATGTAGCGTAACCCCCTTAGTCATTCACTGCCTTCAGGTTTGGGCCGCCATTTTTTGCCGGCCATCCATCCTTCGGATGCAGTGCTTATAGCATCAAATCTTGGAGCATAAGGTTTTATGTCCAGAAGAGGTGTTTTATCCAGCATGTCAGCGCCTTCAATTATAAGGACATTCCCTTCGCGCCGGACCAGTTTTACGATTGATAACCCTATACTATTCGGCCTGCAAGGATGCCGTGATGCATAGATGCCGTGCGGTTCATCGTCCAGAAAGGTGGGACGCACCATCTCAATCCTGCCGGATCGGTCAAAAAAGTAGATCAGATACACGTGAGAGAATCCTTCAATGTCCTTCAAACCTTGCTCATATTCTCCGAATACCTCAACCTGTCCAGGGGAGTCAGGGGCGTAAAGCGGTTGAATAGGGCATTCTTCCTTCGTCTTGTATGGTGTATGTATGATGCCAATCGCTTCTATTATCATATCGTGTTATCTCTCAAGGTTAACTCGGGATCATCCGGAATAGCAAATAATCAGCAATTTTTCCTAATTCACAATTATCTGAATTTGCCATTAAATCGGCTCTCTTTGCTTAATAACAGTATCAGATCGTTTTGTTTTCTGTCAATGGATTTATTGACACAAGAAGTACAGGATTGCCCATGTGCTCCGTAGAAAAAATGGAAACATATTGACACGTTTTTTCCAAATGTTTAAAATAAGGAACAACATCACGGAGGATTAAAGGCAGTGAATAGTGAATAGTAGATAGTGAATAGTAAAGAAGGAAAGACACAGGGTATGACTATTCACTATTCACTAACGACTATTCACTGAATTTCAAAAAGGGGGAATATTATGGCAACAAAGAAAACAGTAGAAAGTCCGGAATTTATGTACCTGCCTCTGGAAAGCATTATAGTGGAAGAACAGGTTCGTTCAGGGATCGATACGGAGAGTGATTCCTTCAAGGCACTCATGGAATCTATCAAAGACCGGGGTGTTCTGGAGCCTGTCCTTGTAACACCAAAAGATGGTAAATATCTCCTTCTCTGCGGAGAACGCCGTTACCTTGCCGCTCAGAAACTGGAAATCCCATCTATTCCTGTTCGGGTTGTGGATGCAATAACTCAAAGAGAGGAGATACTTGCCTTGCAATTGACAGAAAATCTCCAGAGGGAAGATCTCAATCCAATAGATCAGGCAAAAGGGATATTGGCGTATATCCAAGCAAAATTTCCCGATAAAAATTATGACGTGGATGGGGTGATGAATGATTTGGTCAGCGTAATGAGATCGTCCGACTATATTACAGAGGGGTTCTCAGCAAATGTTGCTGAGATATTAGAAATCTCCGGAAAGTCAACAAAGACGCTGTTCAACGGACTATCTCTTTTAAAACTTTCTCCTGAAATTCAGGCCGAAATCAGATCAGGAAATCTCCCTGTTTCCCAGGGGTATCTCTTCGCCGCAAACCTTGAATGTCCTGATCTTATGAAGATATTTAACGACATTATGAAGACACCAGTGACTTATATTACTTTAGAGAGCAAGCTCACCGCATACAAAAAAGTCAAACCTGAACCGACTAAAACAAAACCAATACCTGTAATGAAACAGGTTAAAAGTATTGCATCAATAAAAACAGATTTTGAAAAGGGTATTGGAACCTATATACGGGAAGATGTTGAAAAATATCTCTATGAACTACAGGTTTTCTGTAATTTTGTGCAACAACAGATGTTTATAACCCCATACGGCAAGAAAAGACCACCACAAGTGTGAAGACAGTGCAAGTTTTAATCCCGCTTAATGCGGGACATAGTGAACAGTAGATAGTGAACAGTAGAAAAGATAAAAGGACTTGTGAAACGGGTCAAGCCATGAAGTAAGAAAAAGGCAGTGAATGACGCATGGGTTTTTCAACTATTCACTATTCACTAACGACTATTCACTGCATTACAATTATTTCCTTGAAAAGCAAATAGATTTTGGTAATAATATCAAAAGGCTGGGATGGGGGATCAACACCATGTAAACACATTATCATTTCAGTTAAAGGGTTTACATGAGACAGCGGATCAATAAAATTCAAACGGTATATTATGAATTGCTTTGGTCATTTGTAGAAATACCTATATTATACCAACCTGGCAAATATCAGGTAATATCAGCAAATACTATTAATCAATTTGTCAATCTATCTTCAAAACAGCAACATTTTGAGGGTTTTTTGTCTTAAGCATGTTATTAGATTTAAGGAAAAAGTATATTGGTATTTTAAATGTTCGGCAGAGAAAAGATGAAGCAGCTAATTGAATTCTCGTATAATGGTCAGGAAGCATTGAAGACTGTAATTGAAGAGTCGTCATATCGCACTCTTGAGCAAGCCATTGCCTGCTTGACAATGTTTGCACATCCAGACGTGGTACATGCCACCAATACACGCCACCTGTTTTGTGTCGTGCGCACACAGAACAACGCTGCACGTGGTCAAATTGTTGACCTTGGTGGGGGTGTCAGAGCGTTGCAGGACGATAACTTGACCCCAACCAATGCCTTCATTTGGGCACATGGCATTCGCCGTAGCCAATACAAGGATATTCAGTTTAATCATGTGTGGGGGCAATCCGCAAATATCACAGCGTATACCAATCTGGCAAATATCTTCTTGTTACCGTCATTTCTCTCCAAGCTCACAGACACCCACCCAGAGGTGAAAGCCCTTCTCCGCTACCGATGTTACGAGTTATTTCAGTATCACCCGGAAGGAACAATAGTGCCGGAAATGCCAAGAGCATATAACGAATTGCAGTGGGCTGCACCGCATCCTTGTGTTTCTAACCTTGAGGTTTGCTTACGAAGGGCAATGACTTCAAGTCCTAGGAGTCGTACTACAATCTCCGCGCGAGAAATAGGTTGGTATTTCAGTGGTTATGAACCGGATACGGAGATATAGAGGAATGAAATCAAAACACTATCGAATCGTCGCAGTCAATCGGCCACAAAAGACGTTGCCTCTGGCTCAACTTTTTGTTGGACCCGAAAAATATATAGGTATTTTGAATATTTCCGGCACCAGGTATTTATTCCGCTCACGAATTTAGATGCAAAAAATGCCCGGTTTGTCTATAATTAGAACAAGAATATAATGAGAATTTACATAGGGGGATCGTAAACGTGGCAAACACAGAACACCCATTGGCAGAGGTATTTGGCCATTTAACAACTGACCACACAGAAAAAGCCAATAGATACCGTTCCCACAGGCTCTGCCCTTTTAATAACAAGGTTCCTAATTGTACCAAGGATAAGGCAAAAGACCCCTTGGGGGTTTGCAGTATTTACCATGAAAGTAAGCCTGTAATCACTTGCCCAATCAGATTTCGAGAAGAATGGATCATAGCAGATGACGCTGCTTCGTTCTTTTTTAAAGAAGGCACAACGTGGAGTTCTCTAACAGAGGTTCGTTTAAACGATTCCTTTGGAAAATCAGCCGGAAACATCGACGTTGTGCTTGTTGCCTATGATGATAAAGGAAGGGTGTACGATTTTGGCTCCCTTGAAATACAGGCTGTCTATATCTCGGGCAATGTCCGCGAACCATTTAAACACTTCATGGAGGACCCTGAGAGCCGATCTTCTATGGATTGGTCTAAAGAGCCAAATTACCCCCGTCCCGACTATCTTTCATCTTCCAGAAAAAGACTTGCTCCGCAGCTTCTTTTTAAAGGAGGTATTCTTCATACCTGGCAGAAGAAGATGGCTGTTGCGTTAAACAAGAGTTTCTTCAACACTTTGCCCAACCTAAAGACAGTATCGAAATCAAAAGCAGATATTGCATGGTTTATCTACGATCTGGAACTGATTGAAGAAAAAAGTAATGAATCTGGCCAGTATTCGCTAAAGAAAGTAGACGAGGTCTTCACCGAGTTTGAGCCTGCCCTTATCTCTATTACACAACCATCGCCTGGAAGAATTGACGACTTTATAAAACTACTCCAAGAAAAACTTGATGACCAGATTAAGACTCCACCAACAAACAACACGATTGAAAAACCATTCTGATATGGCTATGCAAAGACAATCATCGTTATTCCCTGAGTTGGTCGAGAGAGTGGAAGCGCTGAAAGCGGTGAACGTAGCCTCTGTTCCTCAACGCAGTCCCTTTCGTTATCCCGGCGGAAAAACCTGGTTTGTGCCTACATTCAGAAATTGGATTGCAGGCATGTGCCAGAAACCAAGAATCCTAATTGAGCCTTTCACGGGTGGTGGAATTATCAGCCTCACCGCTCTTTTTGAGAACTTGGTTCAACGCGTTGTTATGGCTGAACTTGACGATGAGATTGCGGCGGTCTGGGAATCTATTACCCAAGGAAGTGCCACATGGCTTGCGGAACGTATTATCACCTTCGATCTAACAAAAGATGCCGTGGTAAATGAAATTAATAAGGTTCCCAATTCACAAAAAGAACGGGCTTTCCAGACTATTTTGAAAAACCGAACTTTTCACGGAGGGATTCTTGCGGAAGGAGCTGGCCTCCTTAAACATGGAGAAAACGGAAAGGGAATTCATTCACGGTGGTACCCCGGAACCATTGCCAAACGCCTTTTGAACATAGGCAACATCGTCAGTAAGATAGAATTCCGGCACGATGATGGTTTGAAGGTAATGAAGGAATATTACGACCGCGATGATTCCGTCTTTTTTATAGACCCACCGTATACTGCTGGAGGAAAAAAAGCGGGGAAGAGGCTATATAACCATTACGATCTTGACCACCAACTGTTGTTTAAAACGTGCAAATCACTTAAAGGCGATTTTCTCATGACTTATGATAACGCCGATGAAGTCAAAAAAATGGCTCGGGATCATGGATTTCAAATGCGCCTTATACCAATGACCAATACCCACCATACAGCGATGGAGGAACTTGTGATAGGAAAAGATTTATCTTGGATGGACACCTATCCTGCCGTGCATGAACCTCAAATAGAATACTCAGTCAGTGAAACAATCAAAAGACGGTCCAAAGAATCCCGGGGGGGTTAAAGTGACGTTCCCTAAAAACTAAGTAACTTTTGTTAACAGAGGTTTTCGTTTACATGGAAAAAACAACAGAAAAACTTGCCCAACGAAGCAATACCTTTAGGCAAATAAAGTCAAGCTTCTCCTTTTGGTTCTAAGATAATGACGTTTATGAAAACACCAAATCATATTATCCCGAGCAGGAAGGCTACGCTGCTATATTTTGTAGAAAAACATGAAAACTAAACCAACAAAAGAAGAGAAGGAAATACTGGACAGCTTTGAGAAAGGTGAGTGGGTTCCTGTTACTGACCTTTCAAAAAGAAAAAAAGAGTTGGCAGAGTATACTCGCAGTACTTTGAGAAAGGACAAAAGACTGAATATACGCATTTCTGAACGAGACCTTATAGAGCTCCAAAGAAAGGCTGTAAAAGAAGGCTTGCCGTATCAGACATATGTATCAAGCATTATTCATAAGTTCATTAATGGAACACTTGTTGAAGGAACAACAAAATAAGGGCCAACAAGCCGTTGAAGCTAATCGGCCATGAAGTGGCCTCTGGTTGACCTCTTTATTGAATGAGTAATAGGAATGAATGATCAGCATAGCAAATGGCAAACAAAGGAGCTTGCACAGACCTTTTTAGAGGGAGTTCGAGGGGCTATCCCAGCGGCAAATTTCCAATTAGAAGTGCTCAGCAAGATTGTAAGCATGTGGTGTCCACTGCCATCCAAGATTTTGGACCTTGGGTGTGGGGATGGTGCGCTCGGTCGTATGCTACTCGATGCACACCCCACAGCGCATATGATTTTTGCTGATTTTTCGGAACCTATGCTGGAAGCGTTACGGAGACAGATCGTTGGCAATCAACAGACAACCGTCATCAAGGCAGATTTCGCAAACCCTGCCTGGACAAAAAGCTTTAAGGCCGAAAAGCCTTTTGATATCATTGTATCGGGTTTTGCCATACACCACCAACCAGATGATCGAAAGAAGGAGCTATATGCCGAAATTTACGGGCTTCTGAGCAAAGGTGGTGTTTTCTTAAACCTCGAACACGTCAGTTCAGCAACACTTTCAGTAGGTGCGCTTTTTGACAACTTCTTCGTTGACCATTTATTGTGTTTCCATAGAGACACTGTTCCGGATAAAATAAGGCAGGAGATCGAAGAAGCCTATTATCAGCGACCCGACAAGACGGAAAACATTCTTGCCCCGGTTGAAACACAATGCCAATGGCTTCGCGATATAGGCTTTCAGGATGTGGATTGTTTTTTCAAGGTTTTTGAGTTGGCTCTGTTTGGAGGAAGGAAAGCATCAAATGAGCCAATGCAGCCAATCGACGAAAAATCCGGCTTGGGCTGATCTCGATATTATATGAAGGAGGACTATAGATATGGATCCTTACACCGTGATCAAGATCGGCGGGTTCTACAACATGGGATTTCTGGTTTTTCATGCTATGTTCTGGAAACTCTTCAATTGGAAGAATGAATTACCCAGGTTGACACATATCAATGCCGCTGTCATGCAAGTGCTGAATCTGTGTCTGATGTTCTGCTTCCTGTTATTCGCCTACATTTCACTATTTCACACATCAGAACTGGGTACATCCAGCATGGGACGGGTACTGCTATTATCCATCGCACTATTCTGGTTGATAAGGGCGATCGAGCAGCTCGTGTTTTTCAGCTTCAGACGTCCCTTATCCATAGCTATGACCATACTGTTTTTACTGGGATTCTGTCTTTATGCCTATCCGTTGATTCGGATATGAACCACTTGACAATGCCATTCAACCAATCGGCCATAAGTCGGTCTCTCGCCCATGGTTATGACAGGGAGTTAAGAATGAAGACATTCTGCTTATTTTATTCCGGAATAGCATCTGCACCTGAAAAGCTGATGCTAATCCGGTTTGAGTGGGCGACGGCATGGAAGAAATGCTTCAGATGTGGATGGGCTGTAAGCCTTGCAGACCGAAAACTATACATGCGTATGTTGGAGGGCGCAAGGCGCCGCAGAGCGCCGCAGATGGACATTTCGATCACGCCGTTGACCGTCAAAGAAAAAACCTGGAAGCAACCAATGTTCATAAAACAACAGTACAATTTGGATAATAAACTTTTGACAAAACCAGGAACGCTAAAAGGGAGTATATATGAGAAGAGCTAAAATAGTATGCACCATTGGGCCGGTGACAAGCAGCGAGAAACAGTTGGAAGCGCTGATTGAAAACGGTATGGATGTGGCGAGGCTGAACTTTTCACATGGCGATCATGCATTTCACGGCGATATTATTGATAAAATAAGAAAAATCTCACAAAAACTTAAAAAGAATGTTGCCATCCTTCAGGATTTGCAGGGCATAAAGATAAGGGTGGGGGGGTTGAAAGGCGGAAAGATACACCTGAATAAAGGGGAGCAGGTATACATTATGACAGGTGATGATACAGGCGACGAAAAGCACATATTCGTTTCTTATCCATGGCTGGTAAATGATGCCAGGCCGGGGGATACAATACTTCTTGACGATGGACTTATGAAGCTCCAGGTATTGAAAAAAGAAAAGGATTTTTTAACAGCAGAAGTTATTGAAGGCGGGGTATTGAAAGAGCACAAAGGGGTTAATCTTCCCCATATGAAGATAAAGCCCGGATCGTTTATGGACAAGGATAAAAAAGACCTTGAGTTCGGCATCCAAAAGGGTGTTGATTTTGTGGCTTTGTCGTTCGTGAGAACCGCAACTGATGTTACGACAGTGAGGAAGTGGCTTTCAAAAAAGGGTGCCAATATACCCATTATAGCGAAAATCGAGAAAGAAGAGGCAATACACAACATTGACAGCATTCTGAACGAAGTGGACGGCATAATGGTTGCCAGAGGAGATTTGGGTGTCGAGATGCCCCTGGAAGAAGTCCCCATGTATCAGAAGATGCTCATAGAGAAGGCCAATAAAAGTGGACGCCTTGTAATAACTGCCACGCAGATGCTTGAATCCATGACTCAACATTCAAGACCGACAAGGGCGGAAACGACTGATGTAGCAAACGCCGTCATAGACGGGACAGATGCTTTGATGCTGTCCGGTGAGACATCGGCAGGAAAATATCCCATCGAGGCTCTCAAGGTTATGAACAGAATAATTGTGTATACCGAGAACGCAGAGGCAGATTTAACCAAAGCTCATGCATCCACATTTATTCATAGCGGGCTTTATGAGTTCCCTGAAGCGATTGCTCATGCCGTATCGCACGTAGCAGAGGATGTGGGCGCCGGTTGGATTGTGGCTTTTACGCGATCGGGATTCACTGCACGCCTGATATCGAAATTTAAACCACACGCTTCTTTAATTGCCTTTTCGCCTGAAGAGGAGGTTGTCAGGCAAATGGCTCTATACTGGGGAGTAAGCCCGTATTATGTAAAGCATATAGAAAGCACGGATGAAATGATCAATGAAGTGGATTCTTTATTGGTAAAATTGGGATATGCAAAGAAAGGGGATAGGATAATCATTGTGGCGAGTCATCCACCGTCAATTTCTTCCGGCAAAACTAATTTTATGAAAATGCATGTAGTTGGGGGATGAAATCCCGGTTTTAAATTTGAAGTTCGAAGATGGGAAAGACTGTGTTATTCCAATTCTAAATCAAACACACATGCCGACTTGTCGGCACAAAAAGGAATGAAAATGTCGCCAGATATCTCCTTTCTATAGTAAGAATATCCATAGTAGTCATTCCAATAAGGAGGGATCACATGGACATAATCGTTGAAAGAGGAGCGGGCCTTGATGTGCACAAGGACACAGTGGTGGCATGCATCATGGGGACAGGGTTAAAAAAGGAGATACGGACCTTCAGCACCATGACCAACGATCTTCTGCGGCTCAAGATCTGGCTCAAGGAAAACCGGATTACCCACATAGCCATGGAAAGTACCGGGGTCTACTGGAAGCCCATATTCAACATACTGGAAGATACCTTTAAGGTAATATTGGCGAATGCACGGCACGTCAGGAATGTACCGGGAAGAAAAACTGATGTGAAGGACAGCGAGTGGCTCTGTAAACTCTTAAGAAGCGGGCTGATCAGGGGAAGCTTCATCCCTCCCAAAGAAATAAGGGAATTGAGAGACCTCACCAGGTACAAGAGGAAGCTCATTCAGTCTGTTGCCTCCGAAAAGCAGAGAATCGAAAAGATTCTTGAAGATGCAAATATAAAGCTCTCCTGTGTTGCCTCGGATATATTCGGGGTAAGCGGAACGAGGATTATCGAAGAGCTGATGAAAGGTGACCTTAAGGCAGAGGAAATGGCTGAATTGAGCAAAGGCAAATTAAGGAGAAAAAAAGAGGACCTCAAGGAAGCACTCGCGGGGCATATGGACACTCATCATGCATTCATGATAAAGGCATCTCTGAAACATATAAAGGCAATGGAAGAGATACTCTCAAACCTGGAACAAAAGATTGAGGAAATGATTGATCTTCACTATAAGGAAGAATATGAACTTCTTCAGACCATACCGCCCGTGAAAGACAGTGCTTCCGTCATCATCGCAGAGATGGGTGTAAACATGAACCTATTCCCCAGCGAAATGCACCTTTCATCATGGGCTGGAATGAGTCCCGGCAACAACGAAAGCGCGGGTAAGAAAAAGCCAGGGACCACGACAAACGGCAATAAGTGCTTGAAGAGTATCCTTACAGAGCTCGCATGGGTGGCATCGAGGATGAAGGGAACGTATCTCAGGGCCAAATATCAGAGTCTCGCAGGAAGAAGGGGAAAGAAAAAGGCGCTCATTGCAGTAGGGCATAAGATACTTATAATGGGCTATCACATACTCAAATACAAAGTGCCCTACAAGGAACTGGGTGCTAATTACCTTGATACCCGCAAGAAAGACCGTATTGTGAAGAGCTATTTAAAGAGACTTACCAGCCTTGGATTTACGGTAACATTGAAGGAAGCGGCATAAATATATAAAAACGATATAACACAATGTGGAAAAAAGGTCGACGCCTACTGGTGGTGAAAACCCCGTAAATCAAACTGACCTCAGCCGGTCATATGGACAAAACAGTGTTGCCAAAGAGCACGCAGGGGAAATTATTATAACCCGGACCGGCTACCACACATGTGAGAAAAAGAAACAAAGTCAAACAAACATATATAGGGAGATTTATTTTCTGGGGAAGGCGCTATCATCGTTGGCTTCTTCATCGGCTCCTCCGACGTACTGTTATAGTACGCCTACGTCGCCTCTTCCTTGCCGCCTTGATTGCCCCGCAAGCTGCAGGCGGGGTACTTCATTTCATCCTTGATTTAGAAATGGAATTAGAACCTACCCAAGATAAATATTTTTACTTATTTGCAGTTCTTTTCCTTTTATCTTTTCTTTCAACTCTTCATTATCCAGCGCGAAAAGCGGACTTATCTCCACCTGAGCCGCAGGAGGTACTTTAACCCCTGCATTTTCCAGCCAGCTCCTGTGAAGATTGTTCATAGCAATGGACGCTGTGTATGGAGAATCAGCTCCATCATTGTTCTTGATAGGGGAAAATTCTTTTTCTCGAGCTACTTCCATGCAGCATGTTTTTTCTGCAAGAGGGATTGCATCAAATACAAAAGTTTCAAATTTCCACGTATCCCTCTGTATTGATAAATTGTTATTATCTGTGATCTCAATAGTCTTACGGGCGCAATGATAGGGAACGGCATATCCATGATGGTTTATGTGTTTAATGAATGCGAGCGAGAATGCGTGAATGGCAGTGTTCCCTGCCCAATATTGTATATTTCCGTTTACATCAAGGGCGGCCATAAATTCAGGAGGCAAGTCACTGTACTCGGCAATAGCATCCTTTCCATTTATTGATAAATAGATGCCTACTTTTTCATCTATATTTGTTCGTCTGACAACCTTTGTCGATACCTGGGCTTTTGATAATGCGTGGTAGCCCAGAAAAACAGGGTCAGCCATCCTGACAAGAGGGTTGTCTACCTGACAGTAAAATAGTTCAGTAAAACCTTTTTTCATCAAATCACGGAGCAGCCCCGAATCGTGAAGTGCTTTGAGAGAACCACCATGTCCGTCAGGATTTGTGAATAAATGGGTTTCGTCTTTGAGAATTAGTTGTCCTTCAGGTGTAATACTCGGGATCATTCCTTGTCTGAAAAAACTGATAGTATCTTTTTCGAGGCCGAAATAATCATGCAGCTTAAAAAAGTCAATTGTATCCTCATGGTTTTCCTGGCTTGTCATGATTAAGAGAGGTATGGAAGTGTTGTATTTTTTGGTAATGGCTTTTATTGATTCGGCAAAGATCTGAAATAACGATTTTTTCTTTATCAATGTAGTCGGAAATGTGCCTTTTGGTCCTTCAAAGCCAAGCCTTGATCCCTGGCCGCCTGCAACAATCAAAACAGCGACTTTGCCTTCCCGGATCAGTGATTCTCCGAAGGCCCGCGCTTTTTTGTAAAGAGCTTTTTCCTCGGATGTTTTTGGAATTTTAATAATATCAGCCTGTTTAATAGCATTAGCATGATATGAAAAATCTTTTTTCTGCGAAAAGGAATTGTATAAGGAAAATATGAGATTAATATCCAATCCTTCGAGATTTTTCAAAAACAGGTTTTGTTTTTCAGCAGGCAATGAATGATAGTATTCAAGTACATGATACTGTTCGTATGTCTTTAGTAGATTCAAGAATGCTTTGTCTGTCATGGTTGCTTATATTATTTTATACAGAAAACGGCAGTATACTCAAAAGATAAATTCAGCGGCGCTTAATTTTTATCTTTTTTAAATAGTTTTGCCTGTCATGCTGATCTCACTTATCTCTGTATTGTGTCGAATTGTTTTGCTATAATATTGTCGTAATTTGGCATAACCATGTTCGAGATATAGTGTGGTTATGCATGGCATTTAAGCAAAATAGAATAAGGTGGTTATAAATGAAACAGATGGTATTAATTAGTTGTTGCATTATCTTTTTTACTTTTCCTGTCTTGATGAACTTGTCCCTTCAGGCTGAAAATGTTGACGTCAAGGTACAGGATAATACAATCCGGAATGAAGATATAGATGTCAAGGTACAGGATAATACAATCCAGGCAGAGGATTATACTCAGCCGCCGGATACCTGCCTTAAGGCGCAGAACACTGCTACCATTATTCGCGTAGTTGATGGCGACACTCTTAAGGTCAATTATGATGGTAAAACTGAACTTGTAAAGCTCATTGGCATAGATGCCCCTGAAAACAAACTCAGTAGAAAAGCAAAAAGCGAAGCCGTAGCAAGTAAAGAAAATTTGGTGACAATTGTTTCTATGGGAATTGATGCTGAAAAGTTTATGAAAAACCTCGTAAAAAAGGGAGATATCGTAACTATAGAATTCGATGATGAAACCAGGGATATAACCGGGAATCTCCTTGGGTATGTCTTTATGGTTAGCGGAAAGATGTTGAATGAAGAAATTGTAAGAGCCGGACATGCTCATGTAGTCACAACTTCACGCAACGCAAAGTATCACGATAGGCTATTGAAGGCATATGCAGAAGCAAAAGCGCACAAAAGGGGGTTTTGGGAGTAGGGTATACTACCCCTTGCTTTTGCTGTAAACCTGTTTCACTTTTTCCAAAAATGTTTTCAGTTTCTTTTCGTAGCCCCTGTCTGTTGGAGAATAGTATCTTTTGTTTTTCATTTCATCAGGAAAATATGACTGCTTGACGATTGCATCATCGAAATTGTGAGGATACAGATAGCCGTCACCGTAGCCTAACTCTCCCATAAGCTTTGTGGGTGCATTTCTTATGTGCAGAGGGACAGGGTATTCAGGCAGGTTTTTCACATCCTTGCTCACCCTGCTGTAAGCCGTGTAGACAGCGTTGCTCTTTTCACACAGGGAAAGATATATACATGCTTGTGCAATGGCGAGATAGCCCTCCGGCGGCCCGATGAATTTGAATGCTTCAGTTGCCGAAATTACAAGCATCAATGCATCAGGATCGGCATTGCCTATATCTTCCGATGCGAACCGCACCATTCTCCTTAGTATATATAACGGATCTTCGCCGCCTTCGATCATGCGGGCAAGCCAGTATAGCGCAGCATCCGGGTCAGAGCCTCTCATGCTTTTGTGAAATGCGCTGATAAGGTCATAATGCATCTCGCCTTTTTTGTCATATACGGCGATATTTTTCTGATAGGCCTCCTTCAGCACATTGTGTTCAATAACCAATTCACCTTTTCCCGACTTTTTCACCATTTTAAAGCATACTTCCAGGAGATTAAGCGCCTTTCTCGCATCACCATTTGCCAGAAGGGCAAGCTCTTCTATGATGTGTTCATCAATCTGCAGGGAAAATGCCTTTAATTCAATATCTTCCTTCAACGCCCTTTTTATAATAATAACCATCTCGTCGACAGTGAGCGGATTTAATGTTAATACCTTCATCCGCGACAGGAGGGGTGAGATAATTTCAAAAGAGGGGTTTTCCGTTGTTGCGCCGATGAGGATTATGTCGCCGTTTTCAACGTAGGGGAGGAATGTGTCCTGCTGGAGTTTGTTAAACCTGTGAAACTCATCAATAAATAGAATGATTTTGCGCAGTTTTGATTTCTGTATAGCTTCTTTGACTTCTTTAATGCCGATATTTACTGCGCTTAGTGATATAAAGGGAAGATCCAGTTCTTTGCCGATAATCCAGCCGATCGTTGTTTTTCCGACGCCGCTTGGTCCCCACAAAATTAGAGATGGTACATCTTTTTTTTCAAGGAGAACCTTGAGGAGCTTCCCTTCCCCGAGTATGTGCCACTGGCCGACAAAGGCATCGAGATTCCTTGGCCTCATCCTGTCTGCAAGAGGTTTACGGGAATCTTTTTCCTGAAAGTCAGAGTCTTTGAATAATTCCATAACTTAATATATTCTCATGGGTTTTTCCTGTAACATTTCCCGGGTCCGTTATGCCTGCACAATCCTGTTTTTCCCCTGTTTCTTTGCCTGATACCTCGCAGCTTTACTGTGGGGAGTTTCATAAAAAGTATTATAGCTTACTTTAACCTATTCGGCTATATTGTTTATTAATGCAAAGGGTAAAATGCTGTAACCCATCAACCCTGAAGAAAGTATAACTTATGCACCCGGACCTGAAGATTTTTGAACAGAGGATTATTATTACAAGCTCTGAATGGTGTGTTTAAAAGCAGAATTCAGACTTTGTTAATTAATTTCTTCATGCTATAATACGGAATGCCGATCTTGAGAAGAAAAACTTTACTTCTTATCATACCGGCAATACTACTGTTTATTGCCGGAGCAGCCCTTTACCTTCGTACGCCTTTGTTTTTTCGTCACCTTACCTATCTTCTTGAATATAAATACGGATTTTCAGGCCATGCTGATAATGTAGCCTATACGCCTTTTATGAAGGCAAAAATATCTAATTTGCAGGTAGCAAATACAGGAAAAGACGGATTTCAATTTGTGAGCAAAGATGTCAATGTTGAAAGCAAGTTCTCTGCTGCGATAAAAGGTGAAGTCGAAAAAATCATTTTGAATGAACCAAAAATACAGATACGGATCGGTAAGAAGAAAGAGACAGAAACAGACCTGTCTTTCATTAAAAAAATACCACCCGTTCATTTGCTTAATATTAGGAAAGGTGAATTTAAGCTAATTTTTGGAGCTGCTGATTACGAATTAAAATTTAAAGAAATCAACCTCGATGTTACGAAATTTTCTCCTGAAACCGGGGGCAATGTTACTTTTCAGGGGCTGATTGAAATAACCGGCAAGGAAACATCCGACATGACAGGGCATGGCCAGTGTAAGGGTTCTATGAACCTTACCGGTTTATTTCCAAATACTATCGGAACAGGGCTGCTTGAAATCTCATTAAATTCAGGAGTTTTTAAAACAACATCTCTGGAGAATGCAAAACTGTATCTTGCCGTAAAATTTGAACAAGAACGTATCGCTGTTACCCGTATTGATATATCGGCAGACTCGCTGATATTAAAGAATACGGCTGCCGGCAATTCAAAAATCAAGAACTCTTTATTGAAAACAAGTATGATCTATGAATTAAAACCAAAAACACTCATTATTGACCGTTTTCTGTGTGAAATGCCTTCGCTTGGTACATTGAGCGGCTATTACAGAGGCGCCATGAAAGATGCTTTCCCGTGGAAGGCCGGTATTGATGCAACAGGCATAGATTTTAAAACTCTCTTCGCATACTTAAAGCCATTCATCGAAAAATCAGGTGACGATAAGTGGTCAATCCAGGGGAAGGGTGTGCTTAAGAGTGAAATGGAAGGTACCTTCAAAGGCAGGGACCCGGCGCTTTCAGGTAAAGCTGTTCTTCAGTTCCAGAAGGGAGGATTTAGCTCGGCAGACGGCACAAAAGCAGCACAGGGCATGGAAGGCTCAATGGTACTGAAATTCAGCATCCCCCTGGAGAGTCAAAAAACGAGTATAAATATGCACACCGAGCTTTTTCCGGGCGAATACCTCTTTGGCACATATTATAAAGACTTTACAAAAGACCGCATTAAAATCTCATCTGATATGGATATCTCCTTCAGCAGCAAACAACATTGTGATTTCAAGGGTACATTAAATTTCTTCGATACAGGCCAGTACACGTATACAGGCTCCATCGGCACAAACAAATGGGATTTCTCTTTTATCGGAAAAGATATTTCCAACCGGAGATTCCTGTCCGTTCTTTTCTACGATTACTTGCAGGAGAATTATCCGTTATTAAAAAACATGGATATAACAGGTAAGTTAAATACAGCACTCAGGGTTGAAGCTGAAGGTGAAAAGTATTCTTTTAACGGCAATATACGCGCAGATACTACATCTATAAGCATACCCGAAAAATCATTAAAGGTCTCCAATATCTCAATTGACCTTCCGTTCAAACTTAGTAACCCCTCCGTGGTGCCCCACTCAGAAGGACAGAGCGTCCCCGGTAAAATATTCATTGAAAGACTTGAAAGGGGTATCCTGGAAATAACAGGCATTAATATTCCCATCACTTCGTCGGACAATGGTTTTGCCGTCTCAGAGAATTTTGAGATACCCTTATATGGCGGGAAGCTGAGGATTCTTCAATGTGCAACCCTTGACATACTTTCTCCTTTAAGGAAATTTTATTTTGCTGCAAAAATAGAGAATTTAGATTTTGGCGCAATGCTTAACGACCTGACAGGCATGCAGTTGCCGGGCAGTATGGAAGCACAATTCCCCATGATTGCCCATGAAGACGGCAAATGGGTTACAAAGGGTGTAACAGAGTTTAAGGTCTTTGGCGGCACCATAGAGGCAAATAACGTTCATGCAAAAAATATTTTTTCGTCCTCAAGAACCATTGGGGGTGATATTATATTCAGTGATATTGATCTTGGAAAAATCACCGACACAATTAAGATTGGAAAAATAAAAGGGGTCATCCATGGCTCGATAAAGGGACTGGAAATTGAATACGGGCAGCCTTCATATTTTATTCTCGATATTGACTCTGTTAAGAAAAAAGGGGTTGAACAAATGATCAGTGTTGATGCTATAGAAAATATATCAATAATCGGTACAGGTTCCGGTGCTGTGGGAGCAATTCTGAGAAGCGGCATAAACCGTTTTTTCAAAGAATATCCCTATAGCCGCATCGGGATAAAGTGTACTCTTGAAAACGACAATTTCCGTTTAAATGGTAAAATTCATGAAGGCGGTAATGAATATTTCATTCGAAAGAGCTTCTTGCGCGGACTTGATGTTATTAACAGAGATCCGGACAATACAGTAAGCTTTGGTGATATGCAGGAGAGAGTGGGCAGGATTTTTAAGAAAGATGGAAACAAGCCAACATTTACAACGAGCATGAATTAGCTTTACGTATGTAAACGGGTGCTATGTGCCAAGTATAATAAAGGAGGAGTTTATGTTGAAAAGATTCAGGCATCTTAGTTTCTTTGTATTTCTTTTTGTAGCCGCATGTGTAACAATCAACGTCTATTTTCCAGCTGCTGCGATTCAGAAAGCAGCCGACCAGATTGTAGACGATGTCACAGGAACAAAAGATCAGCAAAAACAAGAAAAGAAATCGGATACACAAGGCTGGCTCCTGGACAAACTGAAAAACATTGATTTTGCACCAGGGGAAGCATATGCTCAGGTGGCAGACATAACTGTATCAACGCCTGCCATACGCAGCATCAGGCAATCAATGAAGGAAACCTATCAGCAGTTAAAACCGTTCTATATTCGTGGGAGCGTTGGTGAAAACAATAAAGGTTTCATAGAAGTACGTAATAATTCAGACCTCAACCTGAAAGAAAAAGCGGATGTGACAAGACTCGTGGATCAGCAGAATAAAAATCGTACAGCCCTCTATACCGAGATTGTTAAAGCAAATAAGCTTGAAGCCAATTCGCAGCCGCAGGTTCAGAAGATATTTGCAAACAGCTGGCGGAACAAATCGCAGACCAACTGGTGGATTCAAAACGATAGCGGAGAATGGGAGAAGAAACAATAGATAGGCTTATTCCAATTCTAAATCAAGGATGAAATCAAGGCGGCAAGGAAGAGGCGACGTAGGCGTACGGTAATAGTACGTCGGAGGAGCAGATGACGAAGCCAACGATGGTAGCGCCTTGATTTAGAATTGGAATTATACCATATTTTCCATTAAGATAAGTATCGGTATCAGGATGTCCTAAGGCAAACATTGCGCAATGTACTTTGAGGCAGAGCCACACTGTCTCAAGTGTTCTTGATGCGAAGTATTGATACCCAAAAAATATATAGCCCGGAAAAACATTATTTTGCTACGATATATTCAGGAGGATAAACAACTATGATAGTACAGACAGGAATATTCGACATGATCCCGGAACAGGATTTACTGAAGAGAACCGGAGATCTTAAAAGCCTCATGTCAGAAAATCATATTGATTTTGCCATCATTCTTCAGAATGTGGATATGTTCTATTTCAGCGGTACAATGCAGAAAGGTATCCTTGTAATACCCGCAGAAGGAGAGCCCCTGGTTTTCATTGAAAAGGGCTTTGACAGGGCAAGATCAGAGACGCCGTTTGCCATCATACCTATCAGAAGTTACAAGGAAATTAAAGAGACTCTCGTCAATAAAGGAATTCTGCCGGGTACTGCAGGTCTGGAACTTGATGTCCTGCCGGTATCTCTATTTGAAAGGCTGAAAAGAGTTATAGGCTTCAGCCGCTATACCGACATAACACCCGCTGTCAAGAAATTGAGGGCAGTGAAAAGTCCCTTTGAGATTGAGCAGATGAAAAAATCTGGTCAGATAATGTCACAGGTCTTTGCGAAGGGGAAAGATATTGTCCGTGAGGGCACCACCGAACTCGATATTGAGGCGGCCATGGCTGCTGAGGGCAGGAGACTCGGACATCAGGGATTTCTTCGGATGCGTGGAATAAACCAGGAAATGATGAACATGACAGTTCAGTCGGGATATACCGGCACGATAACCACCTGTCTGGATGGACCTATCACAGGAGTGGGGGTGACGCCTGCAGTTCCACAGGGATCATCATTTAAAAAAGTGGAAAAGGGGATTCCTGTCACAGTCGATTATGGTGGAGGATATAACGGTTATATTACCGATGAAACAAGAGTATTTGTGGCAGGGAAGCTCGATGAGCGATTTAAAAAGCCCTATAATGCAGCACGTGAAATAATAGAAGACTTAATTGCCTATGCACGGCAGGGAATTGATTGCTCGGAGATATTTGTGAGAGCGGAAAAGATTGTAAAGCAAGCACACCTTCAGGATTATTTCATGGGGCACGGCGAAGGGCAGGTCGCTTTCATCGGTCACGGCATTGGTCTTGAAATCAACGAACTGCCGGTTATTACCGCCAGACATAAGATGATTTTGAAAGAAGGGATGATATTTGCCTTTGAGCCTAAATTCGTGCTCCATCCTTACGGTGCAATAGGTATAGAGGTTGATTTTATTGTAAGACCAAATGGCCTTGAACGGATCACAGGAGATTCGCTTGATATTGTATATGTGTAGTGTACATAGGGAACAGGCTTCATCACCATCCTCGGCAATGAACAATGTTGTATTTAAAACAGGTCATATTGTGAATAATATTCATAACAATAAGTTCCGGTGCCGCATTGAGGGCACATATTTGTTAACACAAATAATATTAGTATGATACGGTCATAATCAGCGACCTATAAAAAAAATGTAAAAAAATGCTTGACAGCTTTATAGCAATATTATAGTGTAGAAAGTGAATCATATTCACAATCGTTACCATGGCAGTTAGTAAAATCAGCAGGTGGCTGGTCAAGCAGGGGGTATATAAACTGAGCGTACTCTGTACAAACCATAAATATTTGGAGAGTTAATTGAATCAGACAAAAAAGCTGTATTCCTGCCGCGGGCGGTCCATTATGAGTTATATCAAGGCGTACAAACAACAAAATAGTTTATTGTTACAGGAGTACAATATTATTGGAATAAATCGCACGGTATTAAGTGCTGTAAATAAGATTATAATAATGAATGATGTTCATTACAGGAGGTTTTAATGGCATACGACATAACAACTTGGAGTGACTTCAAGAATTACCAGAGTGCCTGCTACAGGAACTATGTAAATGGTTCTGAAGGCCTTCGCTGCATGGGTTCTACCTGGAGCCCGCTGGCTCCTCTGAAGGGGCTGGGCGATGATATATTGATGATAGGCGGCGAGCCGCACGCCGCGTCAACTGCCGGTACATTCCCTGAAGAGGCCCGTGAGGATATTTCAGCTTCTGAAGTCGCAGGGATAGGCCTTCACTCTTGCAGTTACCTGAAACTCTTTGTAGGAGAAGTGGTACGCGATAGAATAGGCATTACAGATGGAACAATCAAAGAAGGATATCCCAAACCGGATTTGATCTGGACTACACATTTGTGCAATCTGCATGCAAAATGGTATCAGGAAGTTTCAAGACGTTTAGGCGGCATACCTATGTACGCAATTGACATGATCGGCGGGGGAAATGCGGAGAAAGATCCTAAAATTGTAAAGTATGTGTGCGACCAGATGGAGCTGGGGATACAATGGCTTGAGAAAATAACAGGCAGGGATTTTTCGGATGAATTGTTCATCAAGGCAACAAGAAACGAGATCAAGGTCCTCGTTTTATGGGGCAATATATGTGCGTTAAACAGGCACAGCCCCGCGCCTTTGGATGAGCGCCGTCTTATAGCTCTGTTCCCGCCGGCCATGGTAGACAGGACAACTGATGAATGCGTGCGGTTATATGAGGCATTGCTTAAGGAAGTGAGATACATGGTTGAGACCGGACAAAGCGTGGCTCCGGATCAACGGTACAGAATAGTCTATTTTGGACTGGCACACACTTACGGTCATCCGGAAATGGCAAGAATCCTTAGAGACGCCGGGGCCGAGATTGTAGCCTCAGTCTATACCTTTGGTACGGCGGGTAATTTCAAGGGAATTGTAAATGGAAGCTGGACATTTGATCCCATTGACCCTGCATGGGTCGATGAACTGGATTTGTCTACCAGAAAAAAGGCGATAACCGAGCTTGCCAAAATAGTTCTGGGCTGGCCAACCTGGCAAGGGGTAAGGTCCTACTGGGCGCTGGAATCAATGGCTCAGGCAATGATAACAGAATATAAAGCAGACGGGCTTTTGCTGGCGCCTTCCCGTAGTTGCGAAACTGATTTCAGGAACGGTTATGTGGGGATGCAGCGCATTTTTAAAAGTAAAATTCCGACCATAGAATACGACAGCGACCAGGTAGATGTTCGAAAAATGGATTTACCAGGCGCCCAACGGAAAACAGAGTTGTTTGTGCATCTCATGGAAGCGCATAAAAAAGGAGGTGTATGATAAATGATGAACAATGGCTCTGACACAATAATAGAACGTTTTCGTTCAATAACTGAAAATACTCATGAATACGCCAAATCTTTACAGGAGAAAGGGAAACTGCTTGCAGGATATATGTGCACCCATGTTCCTGAAGAAATTCTTTACGCAGCCGGGATTATACCGGTGAGAGTTTTAAGTTCACATGTTTCGCAAGCAATGACAAGGAGCTATATTCATGAAACATACTGCTCTTTTTCACATGATTGCGCATACCAGGGACTCCAGCACAATTATGATTACCTGGACTTGATTGTAACGAGCAGCAGTTGCATACACATGGGTGAAGCCTTTAATGTCTGGGTCAGGTTTGCAGGATTCCAGGAAAAAAGCTATCTCATATCGTTCCCTCATATCATACATTCTAAACCTGCCGGCGGGTTTATGAAGGAGTCTTTCGAAGAGTTCAGACAATTCATTGAGAAGTTTTCTAAAAAAACTATAACAGATGATGATATTGAGAGGGCGATTAAAGTTTACAACCACACCAGAAGACTCCTTCAACAACTTTGGGAGTTCTTGAGACGCGACAACTCGCCTATAACGGGACCGGAAGTAGCTGCTGTGACTCTGGCTTCTCAGCTTATGGATAAGGAAGAATACAATCAAATGCTGGAGCAACTTATCAAGAGATTGGAAAACAATCCAGGGAAAGTTCCCTCACGGGTAAGGCTGATGGTAACGGGAGGCGCATGTGACGACCTGAGAATTTTCGATTTAATTGAAAGCCTGAATTATCCGGCGAGCCTGATATTTATTGATTCATGCACGGCAGCAAGGTACTTCTGGTTTGAAGTGCCCGAGGACAGATCGGACAAGCTTGAAGCAATTGCTGAGGGATACATCAGCAGAATCCCTTGTCCTTCAAAAGACACTGTTCCCGGTACAGGGGAGAAAAAAAGGTTCAGATTCATTCAACAGTTTATCCAGGATTTCAAGCCCGATGGAATAGTATTCCTATATCAGAGATTTTGCAGCCCTCAATCGATGGATATTGTGGCACTGAAGCCCATCCTGGATAAATTAGGCATTCCCTGGACTGAACTTGAACTTGATACAACCGTACCAGTAACTTTATTCGGGACTCAGTTGGAAGCTTTTGTAGAAACCATAACGGGGGTGGCGCCATGAATAATGGAAAACTTCTGACTGGAATTGATGCGGGACATGTTGCTACGAAGGCTGTAATTATGAGGGGTCAGGAAATCCTTGGGTATTGCACAATACCCACAGGATTTGATGTAGTGGATGCTGCTCAAGCAGCACTAAATTCGGCTTTGAAGAATGCCGGAATTTCAGGGAACGAATTGGGAGGAATCGTAGCTACCGGGATATTTAAGGAAATAATTAAGGTTCCGTCTTTGAATGTAACTAAAACTGTGCCCGAATACGTAGCGGATGCTATGGGGGCATTATTCCTTAATAAGAATTCCAGAACGGTTATTGACATAGGCGGAAATATTCATAAAGCTGTTAGCTATGACCAGGACGGTACTCTCCTGGACGTGATTCAAAATGATAAATGTGCAGATGGTCTTGGCATTTTTTACACCAGCATGGCCAATGCCTTAGGACTAAGTGAACAGGAAATGTCCGAATTGTCACTTAGATCCACCAAAAATCTATCAATCGCTATTCAATGTTCCCTATCTGCTGAATCAGACGCTATTGATTTAATGTGTCAGGGTGCGGATATCGCTGATGTTGCAGGTGCTGTATCAAGATTCATAGTGGAACGCGTTGCCGATATGTGCACGTATATGCCCCTTACTGAAGATATTGTGGTAGTCGGAGGATTAGCAAAATCTAAAGCAATTGTTAAACACCTTCCTGATTTAATAAAAAAAGAGGTAAGTGTATTAGACCTACCGGAATATGTGGGTGCAATAGGCGCGGCGATTAGTGACGGAGGTGGAAAATGAGCGAGCACACTTTAATCAATGAACACCCGGATTTTACAAAGGCTAAGGCCATAGTGGCCGGCGTAGATGTTGGAGCAGTGAGTTCCAAAGCTTTGATACTGCTCGATGGACAGCCCTGTGCAGTTTCTCAGGTAAAAACCCGAATGCCTGAAGAATCTGCTTTCAGGGCCATAAACGAGGCTTTAGCTAAAACTAATTTTAAGTTAGAAAATATCCATTATATAGTAGGAACCGGTTGCGGGAGGACGCAAGTGCCTTTTGCACATAAAACTATAACTGAAATTCCCTGCAGCGCTGCAGGCGCAGTACATATTTGGGGACCGTCTGTGCGTACGGTGCTGGACCTTGGAGGTCAAAGCTGCAGGGTCATTCACTGCACAGGAAAAGGCAGAGCAACTGCTTTCCTTTGGAACGACAAATGTGCTGCCGGTATTGGACGCTCCATGGAAGCATTTGCAAATCTGGTTAAGAAAGAAGTAACGGAGATGGGGGACATCGCTCTTCAATTTGATCAGTTCCCCAAACTGAGCGACTTTTGTTCGGTCTATGCACAGTCCGAGATTTTGGATTTGATTCGGAGTAAAGCGTCTAAGGAACAGGCAATAGCAGCTTACCACTACGCTATGGCCAAGAGAATCAGCACATTGGCAGCCAGATCAGGTGTGAAAAAGGATTTTGTTATTATTGGAGGTTTGGCCAGGAATCCGGGAATAACTGATTGGGTGGAAAAGATCCTTAAAGTAAGCAGGCTGGCTCCAAAACCTGAATGGGATCCTGCGCTGATAACAGCTCTGGGCGCAGCTCTATTTGCTGATACTTTCTATAGGCGGCAACAATCCGATGTATCAAACAAGTCAGAGGAAAGCCAGTGCGCATAGAAAGTTATCACATGGTCTGAACAAACTAAGTGAGGGTTTGAAACCTGACTTAAAGGGTTGAACTGAATAAGGGAGAAAAAATTATGACAAAACTCGGCATTACAAGCACTTATAAAGATGTGGAAAATCTGACGGTTGGAGAAGCGCTCGAAAGAAGCGCAGAAATTGTTCCCAACAAGGTATGTGTTTTCTTTAAAGATGATAGTCTTACCTATAAGGGGCTTAATGAGCAATCGAATGCCCTTGCCGGTGCTCTTCAGGAGATGAAGATCAAAAAAGGGGACAGGGTTGCTGTTTACATGTCCAATTGTCCCGAATTATATATTGCTTTTTATGCCATTCAAAAGATCGGAGCAATAGTTACCTGGGTGAATGCAGCTTACAGGACCCAGGAATTGATGTTTATACTCAGCAATTCTCAGGCAAAGGCTGTGTTTGTGCAGAAGGGGAAAGACGATTCGGATAATTTTGCCCTTGTCCAGAGTTTGCGAGGTAGTCTCCCTGATTTATCATGTGTAATATCCCTGAATGGAGGGCAGGGCGACGGAGTGACGGTATTTGAGGATGCTCTCTCAAGCGGAAGAAAAAAAGGATATAAGAAGCCTTCCATTAATATTTATCAAGACCTTTCAATGCTGATTTACACTTCCGGGACAACAGGCATTCCGAAAGGTTCGATGATTACCCAGTATCAGGCTGTAAGGGGTGGATATTCCCATGTTCGCGGTGTTAAGGCAACGTCGGACGATGTTCTTCTTGGCATACTTCCTCTGGCCCATTCATTTGGTTGCGGCACCACTCTTATTAAACCGGTTCTGATTCAGGCATCCGTCATTCTGATGGAAGCTTTCAAGGCAGAAGAGGCGTTAAAGCTTATAGATTCCCGGAGGCCGACGCTGCAGCATGGTTCTCCTGCACATTACATTATGGAAATGAATTATCCGAACATTGACAGATATGACCTTTCAAGTTTAAGGGCCGGTTATCTTGCAGGGCAGATATGTCCTGAAGAATTAATCCAATGGGGAGAAGACAGGAATATATACTTATCTTCTTCCTGGGGGAATTCAGAAATAGGTCCCGGAGCAGGCACAATGTGTCCCTACAGGACGCCGCTCGAAGTGCGCAAAAAAACTGTCGGCAAGGCTATTCCAGGGACAAGGATAAAAGTTATTGACCCGCAAACCGGTAAGCAGGTTGGCGCAGGTGAGGTCGGCGAGATGATGGTTAAGGGACCTAATGTTCTGAAAGGGTATTGGCAGAACCAGCAGGAGACAGATAAACAACTGGAAAAGGATGGATGGCTGCATACCGGAGACCTGGTATCAAAAGATGAAAAGGGTTTTATCACTATGTACGGAAGAAGCAAGGATTTGATAAACCGGGGCGGACTGAAGATATACCCTGCCGAAATTGAATCGCTGATTCTACAGCATCCGAAGATAATACAGGCCTGTGTTGTTGGAACGCCTAATCCTGTTCTCGGAGAAAGCATATGTGCAGTTATCATACCTAAGGGTAATGCCAGTGTTTCTCTTAATGAGATTCGTGATTTCCTCAAAAATAAAGTTGCCAGACACAAACTTCCCGATGAGTTGTCCATTGTTTCTGATTTTCCAAAACTTGCAGGGGGCGTAAAAATAAAGAAATTCGGTGAGGGTGGAGTTCAGGAACTGGCATTGCTGGATGAGAATCGGGAAAAGGTTCGATGAGGATGAGAAGCAGATTTATTGCTGTTACAACAGTTCTTATAGAAAACATAACTCATTCTAACAAACGTTGAGCCGGAAAGAAGAATGTATCCGGGCGGCGAAGGTCGATCCAGCCGGATAAGGAGGTGCTGAAAGTTCGAGTCTCGTAACTGGTAAGTTGCGCCTGGAGCACTGAATTGCCTCCGGGAAGTCTCATCTTCAAGTAAACCTTAAAAAGGAGGGTAATGTAATGGCTAAACAAAGAAGCTTTATGGATCCACATGAAGTGCCGATTATCCCTGGCACCGAAGGGTGGGAGGATATGTATCCTTACTATTACGTATTCGGCAAAGGCAAGACAGAGAGGGAGAAGTACGAGAGCAGTCAGTTCTGGTTTTATGACGGCGTCCATTACCCGTTTCCGATGCATCCTCTGGACCTCATATGGGACGACATGTGGCACTTGACGCTATCCGGATTTGTCAGCAAGGTATTTGTAATACCCAATTCGAATGGAATCGACCACAAAATACTTAACGGTTACATTTACCTGGCCGGGACGTTTCCACCTAAGGAAGAGGAAGAGAAAAGGGTCCCCTACGTTATGGCAAGGACCGGCCACTACTATGAACGCTACGAGGAGTTGTACAAGCTCTGGATAACAAAAATGATGGCTGTCATCGACGAGATGAAGTCGATCCATTTTCCAGGTACACTGCCATGGGTATCAGATGATTCCTATGTTTTTGAACACAAGGGGTACTTCGAAGGTGACGAAATCCTTCGCGGCTACGACAGAATGATCGAACTTGCCCAGAGGGCCTGGCAGCTTCACATGGAAATGGATGGCCTGGCATACGGTGGCTATGTGAACTTCATCTACACCATGAGGGACCTCTTCCCGGGCATCACAGATAAGGCCATCGGCCAGATGCTCACCGGTTTTTCCGGCGAAATGTTCCGGCCGCCGGAAGAGCTGCAGAAGCTGGCAAAATCTGCCATTGATCTTGGAGTAGCTCAAACCATACAGGGTTACGACAAGTGGACGGACATGGCTGCAAAACTGCAGCAGACGGAAACGGGCAAGGAATGGCTGGCTAAGGTGGAAGCAGTGCGTGAGCCATGGTTTGAGATGAGCATCGGCGGCGGCTGGCATCACATGGATGTTGCCTGGAATGACAACCTTGAAGTGCCTCTGGCTCACATAAAGAACTATATCAGGATGCTTGAGAAGGGAGAACGCATCGACCGGCCCAGTGAAGAAGTGGAAAAGGAAAGCAAGCGTGTTGCATCTGAATACCGCAGCCTCATCACCAACGATAAGGATAGAGAGATTTTTGATCAGCGACTCGGACTAGCGAAAACAGTCTCCATCTTTCCTGAAAGTCACCAATTTTACATCGAGAACTGGTTCCACGCGCTGTTTTACAGGAGAGCCAGAGAACTTGGACAGATGTTCGTTTCGCGTGGTGTATTGAACGATAAAGACGACATCTTCTATTTGAACCGCTTCGAGATATACCCTGTGCTCTATGATGTCCTGGCGTCCTGGTGTACCTGCGTGCCGGCAATAGCTACTTACGAGATCCCGCCGAAGATTGAGCGGCGAAAAGAAATTTACAACAAGTTCAAGGAATGGAGCCCTCCACCGGCACTTGGTCCTGCACCCGATGTAGTTACAGAGCCCAATTCGATCGTTTTATGGGGCGTTACCACAGAAAAGATAGACATGTGGCTTCAGGCAGCAGACATTAAACCTGAAGACGTTACTGAGTTAAAAGGTTTTGCCGGTTCATCAGGCATTGTCGAGGGAACTGCCCGTGTATGCATGGAATTGGAAGATATTGCGAAGTTAAAAGCGGGCGATGTACTGGTCGGCAGGATGACGGCTGCAAGCTGGGCGCCTGCATTCAACGTCATAGCAGGATGTGTAACCGATATCGGCGGAACGTTCTGTCATGCTGCCATCGTTGCAAGAGAATACAAGATGCCCGCAGTCGTCGGGGTCGGCAACGGCACGGTAATTATCAAGACCGGCGACAAGCTGAGGGTCGACGGTGATACAGGGGTTGTAACAATACTTGAGAGAGCGAAATAACTGAGTTCAGAAGGGGGTATGCAGACTCTGGCATGCCCCTTACATCGCTTACAGAAGATCCATAAGGCATATAAAAAAATCAAAGATGCATGAGCCTGAAACAGCCGGAACATCTGATGCATTGCAGGAGAGGTGAGGCGATGTCAACAAATATTACAGGCAAGTGGATATACTGGCTCGAAGAAGTAACCAAAAATCAGAACGACCTGGTTGGCAAGAAATGCGCATATCTGGGAGAGATGACCCGGGCCGGTTTCAAGGTTCCGTACGGGTTTGCCTTGAGCCTTGAGGCTTACGACAGATTCATGAACAACAGCGGGGCTCTGAACGAAATCAATGATCACCTGAGTCTCTTCAAGGCTGATGCCCACGACCCGGCGCACCTGGGTAAATGGGGAGAAGTGTCGGAGATAGTCCGCAGCATTGCTGAAACGAAGCTAATGCCCCGGGATATGCAGGAAACCATAACTGTATATTACGAGGAGTTGTGCCGGAGGACCGGGATAGCCAATTGCCCGGTTGCAACCAGATCAGCCGGACCTTCCAGCCATCCGGGACAGTACGAGACCTTCCTCCATGTAAAAGGCATTTCCGAGGTGCTTCAGCACATTATAAAAGTGTGGGCAAGCACGTTCAACCAGCGCTCGCTTGTTGCCCGCGCCCGTGGCGGTTACAGGCTCGACTACGATCCTATCGGTGTTGCGGTACTACAGATGGTCAACGCCAAGGCAGCCGGTGTCATGTTTACAATCAATCCGGCCAACGGCGACAGATCCAAGATCATGATTGATGGAAACTGGGGGCTGGGAGAGAGCGTTGTCAGCGGTTCAGTTACCCCTGATGAGTGGGTGGTGGATAAGGTGGTGCTCGAGATCATTACGCATATTATATCACCAAAAGGCCTTGAGTATATAGTCGACCCTTCAGGAAAAGTAATAGTTTCCGACATACCACCTGAGAGGCAGAATGTCCCTTGCCTGACCGACAAAGAGGTGATAGAGCTGGCAAGAATGGGCAAGCAAATAGAACAGCACTATGGTCTGCCCCAGGACATCGAATGGGTTATAGACAAGGACCTGCCCTTTCCTGAAAATATTTTCTTCGTGCAGACAAGACCGGAAACGATCTGGTCAAAAAAGGAGGCAGAGTCAAAATTGAAGACATCGGGCAGCGTGACGGCAGACGTGGTAAGCTTTTGGCGGAACGTCAAGGCATAGAGGATATCTATCCGAACATATATCAATTGTAAGACAGAACATTTTAGAATATATTGAAGCCATTTATGATATGACCTGGATAGATCGCACATAAATTACATATTTCATTATAGAATACGATGGGAAATATATGGTAACTTCTAAGTGTATATCTGTGAAAACTGGAGTAAATAATGTCTAAGAAGATTACCAGCAGAGAAACCATCATTCAGGCAGCCATTGAAGTTTTCGGCGATAAAGATTTCCGGGATGCAAGTATCTCCGAAATAGCTCAAAAAGTAGGGATTGCCGATGGAACGATCTACAAGTATTTCAAAAGCAAAGAAGATTTGTTCTTTTCAATCCCCATAGAAAAAACAAAAGAATTCTGCAGTCAGCTCGAATTGCATCTGGAAGGCATCTCAGGCGCTTTTAACAAAATCAGGAAATTCGTGTGGTACTTTCTCTATTTTTTTCAAATCAACCCCGGTTATGGACGAATACTGCTGCTCGAGATGCGGGTAAGTAAGGCTTTTGTCCAGACTGAAACGTACGATTTTTTGAAGCAATCTGTCAGCCAGGTGGTGAATATCATAACAGAAGGACAGGATGAAGGAACAATTCGGCGGGATACCGACATTTTTATTCTGCGACATTTAATTCTGGGTATTCTAGAACATATGGTATGCCGCTGGCTTCTTAAGGGAGAAAAATACGATCTTGTCGAACACCATCATGAAGTGAGTCGGATACTGATTGACGGTTTGAGAGCAAAGCCCCCTGACAGGCCAGATGGTGCTGTGTTATAAAGATGATTGTATAAACTGCCAATAGTAGTACAATTTTATCCGGCTAATTTTCTGATTTTCTGAAAAAGTGATAGCCCACTTTATGAATGATGAAGGCGCAGAGGGCTACTACGATGATAAAGCAGATGGCCGGAATAATGATTGCCAATACCGCAGTAATCAGAGAGCCTGCAAGTTCAATGCTGGCAACAACGACATTGCCGATGCCCCCGGTAGCCAGAGAAGATTTTACCCTGAGTACTGTCGTTATTCCCTGCATTATACCTGCCGTACCTCCACCGGCGATGATTGCCAGTATCCACCGGAATGATGGTGATAGATCGGTTACTACGGACGCGGCAGCAATCGTCCCAGCAATGATCGAGACCGGTGAGGCGATTGTGTCAAGCAGATTATCAAGCCAGGGGGTATAGTAGGCGATGATTTCAAGGGCAGTGGCAATAGAAAATGCTATTGTTGCAACTTCACTCCCTATCCATTCAAAACCTGGTGCAATATGAAGAAATCCGTTTCTTATTGCAAGGTTCATCACAAGAAGAGGAACGAAAATCCTGAAACCGCAGGCGGCACTCAGCCCTATACCTGTGATAACTCCAAGAAACGCTTCCATGCCGTCAATAATATTAAACGGTTAAAGTGATGCTACCAGGATTCAGGAAATGCCATATTTGTATATATATCTTCGAGTTTGCTCTTGTGTCCACGCTCCATAGATGCAAGTTCCAGGAAGATGTTTTTCTGAGCCTCGTCTGTACTGGTATTTGCAAGCTGGGTATACATTTGCATTGCTTCGAGCTCTTTTTTTATGGCGATTACCAAACCATCAAGGGGTTTAAGATCCGCAGTCAGTGGGGGTGTAGGAAGCGAATCCACAACCTTATAATCCTGTTTTTCTGAAAAATGCATCTTTTCAGGAGATCGGGCAAGGAATGCCTCTAATCCAATTTGATGTTTTTTCTCATCTTCAGCAAGTTCATTAAACAGATTCTTAAGCTTTTTATCATTTGTTTTTTCAGACACTGTGCTGTAATACGCATATGCCTCTTTTTCGCAGTCAATTGCAAAAGAAATTATCTTTTTAAATTCATCCTGATTCATTGTCTCTTTCTCCTTGGCAAAGTTGCCGTTTTATTTACTCAAAATCGTGACTACTCAATGCATTGCATGAGCCCGAATCATTCGACATAATGATAAATCGCTATTCATTTTTGATGTATAACATGGCAGGTTTTCTATGTCAATCAACTTTGAAATAAGGCAAACAAAGACAGTTTCAATCCACGCCCCCGCGCGGGGGGCGACCGCAACATTTGACATATAAAGCCTGTATTCTCCGTTTCAATCCACGCCCCCGCGCGGGGGGCGACTTTCTTGCTATTGAAACCGTTCTTGACTTTGAAGTTTCAATCCACGCCCCCGCGCGGGGGGCGACG
>JAPLKB010000063.1 GCA_026388275.1 Pseudomonadota bacterium | reverse complement strand
CCGCTGCACATAAGACGCACAACCCTTACATTCGGTGCATACTGAAGCCGGGATGTACCGGCCAGATCAGCTCCTGCATAGGAGCACCAGTTACAGAGGAAGAGGACTATTTTTGGCTCAAATTTGTTCATCAGTCACCTCGTCTTACTTACGTCAGTAATACTATATTCATTACGCAGCAAAGGCTGCCCTTATTTCTGCCAGTATCTGATCCATGGTAAAGTGTTTTCCATTCATTGCACCGCTCGGACAAGCCGCTACACAGGTGCCACATCCTTTGCAGAGTGCCTGATTAACAACGGAAACCCGTTTCTCTTCGTCTTTTTTTACTGCACCATAGGGGCAGGCCATTTCGCAAACCCGACAACCGCTGCATAGTTCTTCCCTTACCTCTGCAACAGCAGCCTGTCCTTCAATGCTTGTACGGGTCAGCACGGCAAGTGCCTTAGAAGCAGCAGCCTGGGCCTGAGCAATACTCTCATCTATAAATTTAGGGCTGTGGGCAGTGCCGCACATAAAGATACCGTCTGTTGAGAAATCTACAGGCCGCAGTTTCATGTGGGCTTCAAGGAAGAAGCCGTCTTCATTAAGGGGGACTTTGAGCATCTGGGAAAGAGGCTTGTTGCCGGCAGGCGGCACTGAAGCAGAAGCCAGGCAGACCAGATCGGCATCAATTTCGAGTCTCTGTCCGAGAATCGGTTCTGTGGCGGTTAATCTCAGGAATGACTTTCCGTTTTCTGTAATAGAATGTATATCAGGGGGATCTTCCGGCTGGTATCGGATGAAAATGACGCCCTGGTCAGAAGCTTCCTTATAGTAATCTTCCTTAAAACCATACGTTCTCATATCTCTGTACAGCACATAGACATCCATTTCCGGTTTGAGTTTCTTAAGCTGGAGTGCGTTCTTTACCGAGTGGGAACAGCAGACACGACTGCAATATTGTCTCTCGTCATTCCTTGATCCCACGCACTGGATAAAGACCGCACTATCGCATTCTTTCACCCGATCGCTGTCTTTTTCTATTTTTTCGTCAAGTTCAAGAAGAGTCATGACCCGGTCATCTTCGCCATAAAGATATTCATTGGGCTTCAGTTCTTCAGCACCTGCTGCAACTATTGTTATACCATGTTCAACTTCTTTGAGGGCTTCTCCATTACCTATCCTAATCCCGGATATAAAGTTTCCCACATATCCTGAATATTCTACCAGTTCTGCATTTGTCGAGATTTCTATCAGATTGCTGGCATATACCTCATCGACAAGTTTTTTTATCATACTTTGTACATCCGCTCCTTCCAGTGTTACGGGGATTCTTTTTGATAAGCCGCCCAGTGACTCTGTTTTCTCGATAAGGTGGACCTTGATGCCCTGATTTGCCAAAGCGAGACTGCTTGTCATTCCCGCAATACCGCCTCCGATAACCAAAGCTTCGGGAGTAACGTTGTAAATTGCCCTATGCAGAGGTTGAAGCAGCAATGCTTTTGATGCTGCCATTCTGATAAGGTCTTTAGCTTTTTCCGTTGCAACTTCCTTTTCGTTCATGTGAACAAAGGAGCACTGTTCCCGGATATTGGCAAATTGGAAGAGGAATGGATTCAAGCCGGCTTCCCTCAACGCAGCCTGAAATACCGGTTCATGTGTTCTCGGAGTACAGGCAGCTACTACTACCCGGTTAAGCCCCTGCTTTCTGATTGTCTCAGCCATGTGGTTGACGGCGTCAACAGAGCAGGCAAAGGTTTCTTCTACTGAATGGCTCACGCCGGGAAGTCCCTTTGCGTATTCCACAACTTGTGGAACATCCACCACCTTTGCGATATTAGTGCCGCAGTCGCAGACGAATATGCCTACCCGTGGCGCTTCACCTGTGGTGTCGCGCTCCTCGGGATAAACTTTTTCTTCCATCAGGGTGCCGCGTTCCTCAAAGAGAAGCTGTGAAGCAAGAGATGCAGCTCCGCTTGCCATTGTAACGGCATCAGGAATATCCATGGGTGCGTGAAAAACACCGCATGAGTATATGCCGTCTCTTGAGGTTTCCATGGGTGAAAAAGCAGGGCTTTCGCAAAAACCGTGTTCATTGAGCCCTATGGAAAGTTTCTCGGCAAGTTCCTTGTTGCCTGCAGTTGAATTAAGTCCCACTGAGAGAACGACGAGATCGAATTCCTCATCTTTAACTTTGCTGCCGTTTACACGGTATCTGAGTGTAATATTTTTATTATCCTGGTTTTCGCCGACAATGGATGTTTTGGCCCATTGGTAGCGCACTCCGGGCATATTTTTAGCTCTTTCGTAGAACCGTTCAAAACCTTTGCCATAGGCCCGGATATCGTTGTGAAGCACCACTGCTTCAATTTCAGGGTGATGTTCTTTTGAAAGAATAACCTGTTTCGTGGCGTACATACAGCATACCGCGGAGCAGTATGTGCAGTTAGATGTTTCATCCCTTGAACCGACACATTGAATCCATGCTATCTTGTGCGGAGTCCTGTTGTCGGAGGGGCGAAGGATTTCGCCGCCATTAGGTCCTGAAGCGCTGATAATACGTTCAAACTCAAGACTGGTGACTACGTTCGAGAATCTATGGTATCCGTACTGACTCTGAGAATATGCATCGAATATTTCGTATCCCGGTGCCAGGATGACGCTTCCTACTTCAACGGTTGTCCTCTTCGGTTGCATCTTGAAATTTATTGCTTTACTTTTGCAGGTAGGCACACAGATCTGACATATCTTTCTCTGAAGAAAAAGACAGTGAGCGGCATCAACCATTGAAACCGCAGGTACTGCCTGGGGGAAGTGGACATGAATACATTTCTTCTTTGCAAGACCTTCGTTGTAAACATCGGGTACATAGATCGGGCAGTATTCGGCGCATGTGCCACACCCCGTACATTTTTCTTCATCAACATAACGGGGTTCCTCGTAGAGTTGGACCTGAAAATTTCCCGCCTCCCCTTCCAAGCTCTCAACATGCGTATTCGTAATGATCGTGATGTTGGGATTTGATGCGCATTCGATGAATTTGGGGGACAGGATACACATGGAACAATCATTGGTAGGGAATGTCTTATCCAGTTGTGCCATTTTACCGCCAATGGCAGGTCCCTTGTCGACAAGATATACCTTAAATCCTGCCGCAGCCGCGTCCAATGCAGCCTGTATGCCGCCGACGCCTGCACCAACAACCATGACAGCCCCGATCTTTCCTTGACTTACGGGAATCTCACTTACGCTAATCTCATTAGACATGTTAGACATAATCTCTCCTGTTCTAATCCTCTATCAGATAAAAAGGACTTTCCATGATCTATATTACTTCGTCAACTATCTCTGAAATATCCCGGATCTCCAGGACGTCTTCTTTGCCCAAGGTGAGGACACTGTCTTTGAAATTGAGAATACAATATGGACAGGCCGTTACAAGGACTTCAGCTCCCAATTCAACAGCCTGTTCCACAAGGGTGTCTGAAAAACGCTCTCCTTTTTTGGTTTCCATCCAGATTCTTCCACCGCCACCGCCGCAACAGAGGCTATTCTCTCTGGTGTTCATCTCGTCTACGAGGGTTAGTCCGGAGATGCTTTTAAGAACACTCCGCGGTTCATCATAAATACCGTTGTGACGCCCCAGGTAGCAAGGATCATGATAGACGACTTTTTTCGGAAAAGGTTTCTTAAATTTAAGCTGACCTTTGTCCAAGAGCCCGGACAGGTACTGGACAAAGTGAACTACGGTGAACTCACCGCCCATTGCTGGATATTCGTTCTTGAAGGTTCCATAACAATGTGGTGATGTAACGACTATCTCCTTGACTCCTGATTCATGAAACGCATTTATATTACTTGTTGCGAGTTTTTCAAAGACATCGAAGTTTCCCGCTTTTCGAACGCTCTCACCACAGCAGCTCTCTTTGGCCCCGAGGATACCGAACTTCGCACCTGTCTCCTTCAGCACCCTAGCAGTGGCCCGGGCAATGCTTCCCATCTTTGGATCGAATGCAGGAGTGCAGCATGAGAAATAGAGCGTCTCTATCTCCCCACCAACAGAAGGAATGGCAAGATCACGGGCCCAGTTTGCCCTTTCATCCCTTGCCCCGCTCCAGGGGTTACCTGCAGTTTTCAAACTCCCTATGGCGTTCTTTAAACTTGCCGGCACAGCGCGCGGGACGCTAATGGTGGTTATGTTACGGACAGCACGTATCACATCGGTGATAGCTACCCCTCGAGGGCAACGGCTGACGCACATATTGCATGTTGAGCAGAGCCACCAGTCTTCCTCACCAGGCTCCACAAGCCCGAACTTAGATTCGGTCATCTTCTTATGGGGCATGAAGGTCTTCACGTTGTTCCAGGGACAACTGGCGGTGCACAAGCCGCATTGAAAACATTTACGGAACATCTCTCCGCCGGCATCTCTTATCATTTCAATAGCCTCTTTAAATGGTGCTACTGTCTCCACTCTATCGCCTCCTTATTCATCGCTGCTTGATTCATTCTGCAAATATATGCTGATTCTATTTAATAAAAATAAGAGATACTGACAACAAAAGCTCATTCTTCAACAGTATCTCCTTCTACAACCATGATTTCTTCAACATCTGCGTTTATGTGCTCTATAACTTTGTTGGTTTTCATGTCGACTATGAGCCCTCCATAAGTGTTATTATAGGTTTCGCTCACAATAGTCTTTGCTTCTTCCTCAGAGACTTCCCTGGTTTCTCCCCCGCCGTAAAAATAACGAACTTTGATGGTTCGTTCCTTTAAAACATATTCCGGGGTTAGGTCCGGCACAAATGTTTTCATATGTCACCTTTATCTTTGAGGTAGCTGAATAATCCCCTTGTCCTGAAATCGCTACAATTGTTGTGATCTCTTTATCGCTGGACTTTAGAACAGGGTATTGTTCCAACACAGATACCTTACCGTCAGTAATGACAGTGTATGTCCCGCAGCAATCTGTAGAACAACTTTTATTTCTACCGGTCAGCATAAGAACTTCATGGATCACTTTAGATATATTTTTCCTGTGATTAGATATTGCCTTTTCTGTATTATTGTTGAGTATAAATATTATTTCCGGCATTCCCAAATCCTTTTAAAAAATCGTGTACATCGTTTTTCTGCATCTGTTTATTTCAATCAAGTGATAAATTCATGTGTTCATAAAAATCACTATATAGGCGAATTAGACTTTAAGCAAATCAAAATATTTTATGGACCTATTAATGCTCTTAATAGCAATGTCCTCATGCTATTTTGCATACATTTGCATGTTTTCGTTGCTTTCTCCTCGAACTCCTCGTGATAATATTAGCATGGTTAAATCTTACCTCTGCAGCGGTAAAGAGATAGTGTTGTTTTTACACGGTTCATGCGCAATTATCTAAAATGTTTTGTTGAAGTTAAGACTTCGTAGTTTTTGCCTTTGATGCAATGCTTTTTCATGTACTTAATAAAAAGGATATACAAGGCTGTAAGTGGTAATGATTTAAGTAGAATAACAAAAAAGGCAGAGCCGAATTGACTCTGCCTCAGTAATTCATCAATTGTTTTATTGCCACAGATATTTTCTCTTAAGTCCTACGAGCCCAAAGAGGCCGGGAACAAGGAGGAAGATAGCAGATGGAATGCGGACTACTGTGCCTGTATTGTATATGTTTGCAACTTGATTCACGGTGAGGGCACCATCATATATTTGTACATCATCGATAAGTCCGTTAAAATATCTTCCCAAGGTTCTGTGCCTGCCAAAATAGAGACTCGAATAGTTTGCCACGATTGGTCCATAATTTGTTGAATCCGAGTCGATCAATACATTGTCTATATATAAAGCCATTCCTTTATCACCTAAAATAGCAACAATGTGGTGCCATACGTCGTCCTTATAATTCCCACCTGTATTCATGCCTGGGAAGGTTGCGCCATTGCCATATACTGTATCAATTGTCCGGCTACTTCCACTATATTGGAAAACGTATCCGCCGTAATAGGGATTCGTTCCCTGACCATGCCCCTTGTCAAGTATATCTGCTGACTCGACCTGAGTTCCACGTGGTTTAAACCAGAGTGCAATTGAGATAGACTCAGGATTCAGGAGCGGGCTGTAGCCGATCTCAACAAAACTGTTGGACCCGTTAAAATCCAGGGCGTAATTCCCAACTTTGCCGTTTGTGTATATTGCGTTGGAGATAGTTCCATTCAAAGCGTTAGCAGATGAATCATAGGCGGTGGATCCAGAGCCTTCTTCAAAACCCCAATGTCCGATAAAAGTTGCAGCATTGGCCGTGAAAGAGACGCCAAATATTGCCACTATTGCCAAAACCGTTAATAATTTCTTCATCATCCCTCCCTATCTATCTCTAAATTACAAACAATGTATTATATAATAACTATTTGGCTTATAATCTCTATCATCACAGGTAGTTTGGCTTTGCCAAGTCAGTTAAACATTGTATAACTTGTAAATTTATTTGTATGTAGGATATTTTTGACAATGTATGTAGGTTAATTACGATAATTGCTGTAATACGTTAAAGTGGATCAATGCGCTTTTCAACATTTACTTGTGATGAATCTCGGAACATATAAGTGTACTTGCTTTCAAATCGAAATTCTTGGTCTTCTTATTCATGTAGGCTGTTTTTTTGTTGGCGGAACGGCAAGCTTTTGTTATAAGAAATTAGTCTGTATTTTATGGAAGATTGAAGCAAACTGCGGAAGAAGGGCTAACAAATATTGCGGCCATTATTGTAGGTGGCATGGGATTCGCAGGAAGTGCTAACATTAATCTTTCGAGGAAATTTCCTTCCATGTTGGAGCCGGTGCATGGCTCCATATCAGACATTGCCGGACAGGGTAAAGCAAACCCCATTGCAGCCTTTCTGAGTGCCGGCATGACGTTATAATTTTTAGGTGAAGCCGAAAACGCGTCGAAAATAAAAAAGGCAGTCCAGAACCACCTGTTGTACGGCAATGTTAGAACTCCGGATCGTGGCGGTAAAAATAAAACATTACAGATTGGAGATGATATTACAATATTGATTATAGGACTATATTTAATAATACATTATTTATTTTGCTTCAGTTCATGCCAAACATGTCATACCCGGATGGGTACCTAAGTCTTCGTCTTCTGTATCTCTCATAATAAAATCCAGTATAGTGCGGACATAGTCCTCAGGTCGTTCTTCATGGGTATCGTGGCCGCATTTCGGAAAAACTGCGAGTTCACTCTTTAATAGATGACGGTAAAAGGCAATGGACTGTTCCACGTCGAAATAGATACTGCGGTCAGGATAAATTATAAGGGTAGGGCAGGGAACAAGATGCAAGACAGGCCTAAGATCAAAATAATCTAAACCATAAGCGCCGCCAGCCTCGATGAATAGATTGTAATTTATCTCAGCGGCTTTCCCGTGATTCTTAATTGTTTTGGCCTGGAGATTAGGTTCCAGTTGTGCAAATTGTTTTTTAAACTTTGTAACAACGAATTCAGTCATAGGTACTTTGCTGTAGCACTGAGTACCGGCAATAGTCAGGGTTTTTATCTCCTGTGGATATTTTATTGCATAGTCGATGCCGATAACACCCGCTTCACATTGTCCTACTAAATGACATTCCGTAATGGCGAGCTTTTCTTTCAGTATTCTCAGTTCTTCCACGCTTTCTAACCGGTATCGGCTGCTTTTAAAAAATTCAGGAAAATCATTGCCCCTCTCTGATCGGCCATAACCCCGGCGGTCAAACAAGACCACCCGGTATCCTTGGGCAACAAAGCGCGGATACACAAAATCCCAGATTCTGGTGGATCCGAAGCCATGGTGCATAAGGATAATAACTTCACCTTCACCATGCACTTCATAATAGATGCGAATATTGTTTATTTTTTCAAATGGCATTGGAAGAGAAGTACTTTAGATATATCATTTTTTAACCTTTCTATCTCAACATCTTGACAGCAAAATTAGCTACTTTATATAAATAACTATAATAGGCGAAATTGATTGAAATCAATTCAATTTATTTTATGAATCCATTAATGCCCTTAATAGATAGCACATTGTACTATGCAGAAAAACTATTCGGACCAGTATGTCTCACAACGAATGTGATACAATAACTTAAGTCCATTCAGTTTATTGATATAAAAAACCCTAATAGGTCCATAAAATAAATTGAATTGATTTCAAGTACTCCACTTTTATATAGTTGCACAAGCAGAACAATTGAGAAGAAAAAATAGCAAAGGGGTATACAGTGAAAAAAATTGTCATTCTCGGGACATTAGATACAAAGGGTCCACAGATAAAGCATCTTAAAGAGCAGATTGAAGCACGGGGACAGGAGGCAGTAATACTGGATTTGAGTATGGGCGGTGAACCCCCATTTAAAGCTGATATTACCCCTTCCGAAATACTATCCTGCTCAGGTCCGAATTCAGGTTCAGATGTTCCGGCCTTTCTGAAAGAAAAGGGTATTGCTGAATTAAAGAAAGTTATGGCTATCGGGGCAGGGAATAAAGTCATGGAGCTTTTATCGAAAGGAGATATTGACGGGATTGTCGCATTAGGCGGGTTAAGCATGGCAATGCTTGCAGCATCGGTTATGCAAAAACTTCCCTTCGGGATTCCCAAAGTAATCGGCACAACTGCAGCAATGGTTGCCTATGTGAAAGACCTTTTCGGTGCATCCGACATTACACTTATGCAACTCATTGTGGAAGTCGGCAGCATTAATGATCTGTCCATGCATGCTATAGAACAGGCGGCAGGAGCAATCTCAGGAATGGTCGATATAGGCAGAAACTATACTACATTAAAATTACCTCCTAATTCAGTTGCTATTACGGAGCTGAATTTTACGCCTAAGTGTGCCAGATGGGTAGAAGAGCTTTTGGAAAAGAAGGGTTACAATGTTTTTTCCTTTCATGCCCAGGGCACAAGCGACAGGGTAATGGACAATTTTATAGAAAATGGATTTTTTGATGGTGTTATAGATATTGTTCCTGCAGGTCTTGTAGAAGAGTATTTTGGTGGAACAAGAGCAGCAGGTATGCAAAGACTTGATGCGCCTATTGAGAGGGGCATTCCTATGGTACTTACCCCATGCTGCCTGAACCTGACAGGATGCGGTCCCACCCGAAAAAATCATGAAATGTATGCCTCGCGGCCGACCTTCAAACTCGATGAATTAAGATCGTATGTGCGCTTTACCCCGGATGAGCTAAAAATTGCAGCAAAACTTTATGCAGATAAACTCAACAAAGCAAAAGGTCCCGTAAAGTTTATTTTCCCTATGAAAGGCTGGTCCAACATTGATAAAGAAGGCACTATCCTTTATAACCCTCAGGAAGACAAGATATTTTTAGATGAACTAAAAAAACTTCTTACAGCAAAGATTGATATAGAAGAAATCGACTGCTGCCTGGAAGATGAAGAGTTTGCTGTGAAGCTGGTGGATAGTCTTGACAGTATGTTGACAAGTAACAAATAATAGCAGGGCAAAACAAGTCTGTTGACGGATAAAATGTCAACAGACTTTTCTATTAATTTTCCGGGAAATTATTCAATAAAGTCATTAGGCTTTACTATCATGACGGAGCCACTTGTTATCTCGTAAAACCTTTGAATGCACAAAAACTGGTAACATAGTTTAAAGGAATAGGGATGCTTCCCGTAGATGGGCAGACTTCCGGCCTTAAATGTAATATTGACTCCAGATCAGATTTGATTTAAAAATATGTATGCCATTTCTTGAAATAATAACATACCCCGATCCTATTCTCAGAAAAATTGCCGAACCTGTAAAAGATGTAACAGATGAGATAATAAAGCTTTCAGAGAATATGGTGGAGAGGATGTATCTTGCCCGTGGTGCGGGTCTTGCAGCAAATCAGGTAGGGATCTCTTTGAGGATCATTGTCCTCGACATGCAATTAAAAAAAGATAACAAGCCCATTGTTGTTATAAATCCTTCAATAGTTTACAAAGATCCTGAAGAGATTTCCGAGGAAGAAGGGTGCTTAAGTGTTCCAAAATATTATGATTACATAAAAAGGTCAAAAAGTATTTCAGCAAAGGGGATGACATTATCAGGCAATTCCTTTGAAATGGATTGCGAAGGACATCTTGCAAGAGCATTCCAGCACGAAGTTGATCATCTAAATGGTATTGTTTTTACAGATTATTTAAGTCCGGTTAAAAAACATCTTTTTAAGAAACATTATTTAAAGAACGAAAGATGAACATAATTTTTTTCGGTTCTTCAAGTTTTTCAGTACCTTCTTTGAAATCGATATCGCCATACGTTTCACTTGTAATAACAAAAAAAGGAAAGCCAAAAGGCAGAGGCTATACGCTTGATGATAATGAGGTTAAAAAAGCAGCCATTGCGTTGGAACTCCCGATTATGGAAATAGAATCATTTAAAGATGAAGCTGCAATAGAGCTTCAAAGGCTCAAGCCGGAGTTATTTGTAGTGGTTTCATTCGGTCTTATCTTCCCGAAATGGGTTCTCGATTTGCCTGCTGTTGGCTCAATAAATGTTCATCCATCTTTACTGCCAAAACATAGAGGACCATCTCCCATGCAGTGGGCCATTTTAAACGGAGATGAAATAACAGGTATTACAATAATGAAAATGGTTGAGAAAATGGATGCGGGCAATATAATTTATCAGGAACATGCAAGAATAGATCATGATGCTAATATGATAACCCTTTCAAAAAAGCTTTCCGAAAGGTCTGCCAAAATACTTCCCGAAATTATTGATTATATAAATGAAAAAGGCTTAGTTGAAGGCACTGAACAGAAGATCGAAGAAGCAACATATACACCAATAATCAAGAAAGAAATGGGTAAGATAAATTGGGATAAAAAGGCAATTGAAATTGTTAGGCAGATAAAGGCTTTTGCACTGTGGCCGACAGCATATACAACCCTGGATAATGTATTGTTAAAAATATTTGATGGGGAAATAAATGCAGTAAATAGGAAAGAAATGCCTGGTATGATATTGGGGAAGAATAAAGAAGGAATTTTAGTGTCAACAGTAGATGGATCTATCCTTATTAAAGAAATACAGTTAGAGAACAGGAAAAAAATGAATGCATACGAATTTGCAAATGGCTATAAAGGTTTAATAGGGAAAATATTGCAATAACATGAATAATAATATTTTACTTTTTCTGAAATTTCCTGACTTTTTTATGCCTGCCAAATTTTCTGTTTATTTAGCAAATCCATCCCGGTAATTCAATTATATGCATCTTGTTGCCGGTTCTATAGTTTCTTCTCTACGAATTCAGAACCGGCAACCTCAAGCTTAAACTTTGAGTTTAATTATTTTCCTTCCGATAACGCCCATGCAACAAAGGCGGTAGTCTGAGTATTTTTCTTCGGTGTCTTATTAAACTGAACAGGTGAGTTACTTATATAGGCGCCATCAGCTTGCTGTACCTTTGCAAGATAATCAGAAGCCTTTTGTATAGTATCTTTTTTGTCTTGTAAACCTCTTAATGCCATGATCGCATATGCGGTAGCCTCAGGGTCTTCCGGTGCAGGCGGAACAGGGGAAAAACCTCCTGAAGGCTTCTGGGTTTTTAATAAATAATTGACAGCATTCTGGATAGATGGTGCTGACGGTGTCGTCCCGAATGCAAGTAAAGCCTTTATAGTCCAGGCAGTGCTTGGAGATAATGATGGTGCTCCTTTTGGCATTCCATAACCACCATCGGCATTCTGGCAACTTATCAACCAGCCGATAGCCTGTTTAACCATAGGATCGTTCTCATTGTATCCCGCTTCCTTTAGCGCACACAACACAACAGCCGTATAAATCGTAAGCGGAGCGCCTTCTTTTCCTATCCTTTTAAACCCTCCGTTTGTATCTTGAACTGCCCTTAAATACTCTGCACCTTTTCTTATTGCTTCATCACCTTTGTTTACCTGCTTCAATGCAAGGATTGTAAAGGCAGTATGTGCTGTGTTGTTGTTCCAACTTCCATCCGGCTTCTGGTCTTTAAGGATAAAATTTACACCTTTTTCGACTTTGTCCGGCGCAACCTTGTTCATGGCAAGAACTTTCACAGCCCAGCTTGTGGGCTCTGTCTCGAAGGGAAACTCACCCTTCAGTCTTGACCATGCACCGCTTTCATCCTGGACAGACACAATATGAGCTATAGATTTATTCAGTGTATCCTGTGAATCGGAAAATGCAACTATTGGTATTAAGAAAATTGATAGTAAAACAAAAAAAAATAATTTTTTCATAGCCCCCTGCCTCCTTGTTCCTTTTTTTACATTTATAACATCATTAAAATTATCATGCAATATTTAATCTTTTTTGTTGACATATATAAACTATAACATTTATTATCATTATGAGAAATGGTACGTTTCTTGCTACATTAAGGAGAAGATGAGAAGATTTTCAATATTATGCACCATTAGCTTAATACTTCTTGCTGGATGTTCTACGACAGGGAGAAATATTGTATATAACCCGCTCTTTGATAATGATAACAACGCCTTAACAGAAAATAATACTGAAGTTGTTAGGAAGGAAAGTGTTAACCCAGGCAAAAAAATAACACAAAATGTTGATGATGAAGAAGATATAGTATCACTTTTAGGAGAAGACTATTATAAGAATTTTGACATTCCTATAGTATTTAATGATGCAGTTAAATATTTTATACAATATTTTACAACGGAAAAAAGAAAGGTATTCAGCAATTGGTTAAAAAGATCAAGGTTTTACATCCCAATCATTAAGGAGATATTGAATGAGGAGGGGCTGCCTGAAGATCTTGTTTACCTTGCAATGATTGAAAGCGGCTTTAATCCGAAGGCATATTCACCCGCTAATGCATCTGGACCGTGGCAGTTTATATATACAACAGGCGGAAGATATGGGCTAAGGTCAAATTATTGGATAGACGAAAGGCGGGACCCGGAAAAATCAACAATTGCGGCAACAAAATATCTAAGGGATTTATTTAATCAGTTCGGGTGCTGGTATCTTGCTGCAGCAGGATATAATGCAGGTGAAGGAAGGGTAGGGCGGGCAATCGAGAGACACAATACCAATAATTTCTGGGAGCTTGTTAAATACAACACACTCCCAAAAGAAACAAGAGAATACATACCTAAACTCATTGCTGCAGCAATTATTGCAAAGGAACCTGAAAAATTCGGCTTTGGGAGCATTACATATGATCAGCCGATTAAATTCATGGAAGTAAAAGTGCCTGCAGGATCCCCTCTAATTACCATTGCGAAAGCAGCTTCTATCGATATTAGTGTTTTAAAATCGATAAACCCGGAAATATTGAGAGGTATAACTCCGCCAGATATCCATAATTACTCTGTAAAGCTGCCATATTCTGTTGATAAAAGTACTTTTGATAATAATTTACAAGCAGCTATGGAAAATGAGAAAAAAATAAAAGGCATATCTCCCTATAAGGCAAGGAAAGGTGACACGATAATAAAAATTGCAAAAAAATACAGGATAACTCCCGTTGAGATTTTTTTAGTGAATGGAACTGGTGATGAAATAAAAGTAAAACCAGGCATGATTGTCAATATACCTCGCTTTGCTACTCAACTGATAAAAGAGGCTGACTCACGGAAAGTTGGAAAGAATAAAAAATTTGCAAAACTTGACACAAAAGATGTATCAAAAAAACCGGATGCTAATAGCTCAGAAAAGAAAGAAAACTCAAAAACAATATGTCATATAGTCAAGAAAGGTGAAACTCTTGCTGCCATATCAAACAAATATGGTATGGATATCGCAAGCATAAAGTCAGCAAACAACATGTCATATAGTCAAGAAAGGTGAAACTCTTGCTGCCATATCAAACAAATATGGTATGGATATCGCAAGCATAAAGTCAGCAAACAACATGAAAACTAATAAAGTTTATCCGAATATGAAGTTAAAAATTCTTATTGGTGAAGTATAAGGTTATTATACGTTAAGAACAAGATTGATCATGTCGCCTCTTGAAAAACCCATAGCGTGAAAAAACTGTAGCAAATCCCAGTCATTCCAATTGACAAGAGTATAAATTGTATCGACTTTATAATTTTTAAGATTTGTTATTAAAGCATTTGCCAGAACTTTGGCAATACCTCTATTTTGATAATCAGGATCAATGCCTATTGTGTCAATCCATCCAATATTATTTGGAACTTTAAATTCCCAGCCACTTACCTCTCCAAGAATAAATCCCACGACTTTTCCATCTATTTCAGAAACAAGGGATGCGTCAGGTGGTCTTGTTGCCGCTTCTTTGACAATTTTTGTAACCCAGTAATCCCGTCTAGTTTCTCCAAGAACTTTCGTATCTATATCAACTATGTAATCTAAATCTCCAGTTGTTAGTTGTCTAACAGTAAGTTTATCAAAAAAATTACTCATTGTCTCTCCAGCTTGTTATTTTATTAACATATCAATAAATTCTTGTCAAGAATAGCAACCATCTTTGTGAATTTTGTAACTTAAATAATTAATATCCTAGTAAATGGGATTAATATTTATTTGTAATTAAGCACCTTTCATTATGGCAATTAATTATCAATATTTTATCTGGTATTTTTTCTTTTAATCGGTTCAGTCTTTTTTCTTTTAAAATACAAAATATTTTTTTATCGGTTTTATATAGATTTATGAAAGTATCCTCATCAATAAAATATTTTTTTGCATCATTATATTTAGATCCCATTTCCAATTCGCCCTTATAAGAAGCAATAATAATTCTTTTTTTTGTATAAAAAGGGAGTGTTTGGTCGTATGAAGCATAATTGATTATATAATCATAATTATCTTTTTTTTCGTTAATTGAGTTAGCTATTGTTTTAGTAGTATTCAGCATGTCTATTGTATTGAGATGTAACAGTAATGCAAATACAAATAAAAAAGAAAATATGAATAAAGTATAAAACATGAAGGAAAATCTGTTGAACTTGCGAAAACAAAATAAACATGCAGGTATGATTGAAATAACCAAAACTGCAATGAGAAAACCTTTCAAACCATTAAGGATAATGATTGCTTCCGATGATATTTCTTTTACCCACTCATTTAATGTTCCGCTTATCCCAAGCATCGAAGCTACTGCAAAAAGAAGAAAAACAATTATATATGAAAAGGCTTCAATACTTTTTTTGTCAGGCTGATGCCATTGTTCATAGAATAAGTAGCCTATTAAAATTGATAATGAAGGAAAAATGGGAAGAATATAGGGAGGTAATTTTGATTTTGAGATACTGAAAAAAATAAAAACCACACAACTCCAGATGATAAGTAATCTTAATTCGCTTTTATTCCATAATTGCATGATGCTGCGCGGTATAAATAGAGACCACGGGAACATACCACCGAACAACACAGGGAAAAAGTAAAAAATAGAACCTGTTCTTTTGTGTTTTGAGGTTAAGAACCGCAATATGTGCTGGTCTATAACAAAGAAATAGAAGAACTCTTTTTCTTTTAAAGAAATTGTTAAAAACCATGGGAATACAATAAGGCAATAAATAGCCGCGCCCTTTGCCAATTTTAGTTTTTTTAAAAAAGATATCTTTCTTTCCGTTAATAGGAAAATAATAATTGTTACTGCAACAAGCATAATAGGAACAAAACCCTTTGCAAGTGTTGCCATTCCTAAAACAGCATAGAAAGAGTAAATAAAAAAAGATTTATTTTCCCTGTAGTATCCGTAGAAAAAAAGAATAGAGAGAAACAGCCACATACTGAAAAACATGTCAATAGTTGCAACTCTTGACATCGAAAAAAAACCAAAAGATGACATAAGAATAATTGAAGATATAAAAGCGGTTTCACTGTTGATCCACCTTCTAATAAATATATAAAGTGCAGTTACACACAAGAACGCAGAAAAAGCATTTGGAAATCTGAAGGCCCACTCATTTATGCCGAAACACTTGAAAGAAGCTGCAACAGCCCAATAAAATAAAGGTGGTTTTTCAAAATACCTTACATAATTCAAATGTGGTACCAAGTAATCATTCAATTCGATCATTTCTCTTGGAATTTCAGCATACCTTCCTTCATCAGGTTCTTTTAATGAATAATCACCAATGCCATGAAACAAAAAAATATATGCCAGTAAAATCAGGACAATTATGTGTTTTATATTTGGAGTTTCTTTTTTCATAGAATTTTATTTACACTTTTATTTATGTAATATGCAAAAACCATATCGGTTTCACAAATATTTTCTTTAAGCACCATTTTTATTGAAGTCAAAATATAATAACAGTTTTTAATCAACTACTTTTGAGTTTTTTACAGTTCCAGCCGGTGTTTTCCTTAATTGAATTTTTTATATAATTAAAAGGGGTAGACTATAAGCCGAGTTCTGTTGCTGATAAATCAGCAGGCAATCATTTCTCTTGGATTCGGGTTGCCCTGAATCTCTTGCGGCCTACCTGGGTTAGAGGAAGGGCAATCCTTGCTGTCAGATTTTGACAGCCCCCTTTTTGGCCTTGCATCGGATGGGGTTTACCAAGCTTCCGTGTCACCACGGAACTGGTGAGCTCTTACCTCGCCTTTTCACCCTTGCTTCGTTAAAAAAACCGAAGTGGTATATTTTCTGTGGCACTTTCCTTAGGGTTACCCCCAGTCCTTGTTAAGGACCATCCTGCCCTTTGATGCCCGGACTTTCCTCAGATTTAAAACCTGCGATTACCCGTCTACCCCTTTTTTGCATGCAGCATGTTTTGCAAGTTTGTCTGCTATTGCATTTTTTTCTCTTGGTATATATTTTAAATTAAAATTATTAAAATATTTTATAATAATCCTTGCTGCTTCAGCATATTTCATCAATTCTTGATTCTTTATTTTGTACTTACCTGTAATCTGGTTTGCAATAAGCAATGAATCAGTATAAATATATAAGTTTTCAACTGATGATTGATAGGCTTTTTGAAGCGCACGCACAAAAGCTTCATATTCTGCCATATTGTTAGTCATATGACCGAGATATATACTGTCTCTGAACAACTCTTGTCCGTTTTCATTAAATGCTACGATCCCTGCACCTGATTCACCTGGATTGCCGGAAGATGCTCCATCTACATAAATATGCCATTCCATTATTCGTCTTCTAAGAAGTAAAAAATCCTATTGCAGCTTGGGCAAAGAATAAGCTGTCTATTTTTTGTTGCTTCAATAAATAATTGTGGTGGTATATTCATAAAACACCCGAGACAAACACCATTCTTCAGGTTTACAACTGCTGTACCGCTTCTTTTTTCTATAAGTGTGTTATATGTAGCTCTCAAATTATCGCTAACAGCACTGAGAAGCTTATTTCTTGCTTCTTTAAATTCATGAATAGTTTTTTCAATAACATCTAATTCTGCTTTTAACCTGTTTTTTTCTTTTTCTACTTCAACTTTTCTGCTTTTAAGGTATTTTTCTGATGTTTCATAGTCTTTTTTTAATTCTTCAATCTTATCCATTAATACCAAAACTTCTTCTTCGGTTCTATCATTTGTTTCTTTTACTGTTTCAATTTCCTTAAGTAATGCTTGATATTCTTTATTTGTTTTAATTTCATGAAGTTTTGATTCAAATTTTTTTATTTTATCTTTTTCAACATCAAGATCTTTTTCCTTTTTATTTTTCTCTTTTTCCAACTCTTGAGCAACAACTTTCTCTTTTTCAATCTTATTTTTTAATTCATCTATTTCGTTATCCAACTCCTCTATTGTTTTTGGAACTGAATGAGTTTTCCTTTCATTTTCGGCTATCTGTGTATCAATTTGCTGTGCTTCATAGATTATTCTTAATTCTTGCTCCAATTTTCACCCTCCAAAAATTAAAAGGGGTGCACATTATGGCGCACCCCATCAAAATTATCTTTATTGTGATATTCATAATTTTTATTTTTATTTGGGCCCACCTGGGCTCGAACCAGGGGCCTACCGGTTATGAGCCGGTGGCTCTTCCAACTGAGCTATGGGCCCTTTTAGTTAGATTAACCGATAGTAGTATGCTTTGTCAAGGGCATGGTAGTATAGGCAGTGTCCTAATTTGAATTATTTTATTTCTAATTAATTTTTCGTTTATCAGCGATCGGTTAAAGAAACATAAACCTTTTCATTATCAGATGCTTTATTTATATATCCAATTTTGAACGCCTTTTCTCCGGAATCCATAAGTTTATTAATAATTCCCTGTTCATCATTCTTATCAGCAATTATTATATAGCCAATACCCATGTTGAATGTGGAACACATCTCTTCAAAACTGACATCTCCTAATTCCATTAAAAGTTTGAAAATATGTGGGATTTCAGCGTTTGAAAGTTTTATTCTTGCAGTAAGTCCATCTGGCACAATCCTTTTAATATTTCCCGGCAGACCACCGCCTGTAATATGTGCCATTCCGTTTATATTGAATGATTCAAGAATATTTTGTACAGCTTTAACGTAAATCTTTGTTGGTTTAAGTAGCTCTTCATAAAGCATACTGTTAATTCCTTTTATATAATCAGTAACTAGAAAATTATGTACATCAAAAAAAACTTTTCTCACCAATGAGAAGCCGTTGCTATGCAAACCACTCGATGGTAGCGCTATTACAACGTTCCCATCAATTATTTTTGAACCATCAATAATTTTTTCTTTTTCAACAAAGCCCACAACAAAACCTGCAAGGTCGTATTCATTATCGCTGTAAAAGGAGGGCATTTCAGCGGTTTCTCCACCTATAAGGGCACATCCAGCCTGTACACATCCCTCACATATACCGGATAGGACATTTTTATATACAGCTTCCTGAACAATCCCACAGGCATAGTAATCTAAAAAAAAGAATGGCTGAGCACCTACTGTCAATATATCATTGGCACACATGGCAACCAGATCTATCCCGACAGTGTCATGTTTTCCGCTTTGAAATGCAATTTTCAGTTTTGTTCCCACACCATCTGTTGATGTTGCAAGCACAGGATTTTGATAACCTCGTGGTATTTCTGTTAGAGATGCAAATCCGCCAATTGAATTCAACACGAAAGGATTGAAGGTACTATGAATTTTTTCTTTTAAACCTTCAATAAGGTTTTCAGATTTTGTTACATCAACACCGGCTTTTTTATATGTAAGCATATTGTTTTTTATTTATGTTAGTTAGCTTTAGCTTTAACCGTGAACCATCAGAGAAAAGACTGCATTGACAGTTGGTTAGCAAAGATAAAGTCTATTTCATCATTCCATCTATAAATTCATCAACAAGTAATGCTGGAAGGGTAGTTATTTGTATAGTTCCCCTGGAACCAAGGTCAATAGATATTTTTGATACTGCCTCATTACTGGGCGCATCAAGTATAGTGATAAAATCATATGGTCCGAGCAACGCATATTGGGCAAGGACTTTTGCTCCCATGTTTTCTATTTCCCTGTTGACTTCTTCAATTCGCTCAGGGTGGTTTTTTATTGTTTTTCTCCCTTCATCAGTCAGAGTGCTTATCATTATGTATATAGGCATATGAAAACCTCCTTTTCTTTATATTTAAATATCCTGCAGTTTTTTTGTCAATACATTTCTGATTATGTATACAATTTAAAAAGTATGCTAATTAATTCACAATGTTTAAATGTTTACTACTTTTATTTATACGAATTATTGGATGTAATGGTTTGAATTGATTATTGAAAACACATTTTTCTTTATAGTTTGCAAATACGCATGATGCAAACTAAGCCAAATACCTTATAAAATTCTAGAAATAAATTTATATTGAAATATTTTGATTATTATAATAGAAATATATAGAATAGCTGTTAAAGATTATTTAATGAGTTTGTTAATAACTTCACATTTAATTTTTTTTAAGAAAATTTCCATAATATTATAGAATATGCTTGAGGAGGCTAGAATGGCTAAACCAATGGAAGAATATAAATGGCATGAGTTGAATGTCGGGTGCGTTATTGAAGAGGTTGGAAATGCAAAGGAATATAAGACAGGCGACTGGCGTTCATTTAAACCTGTATGGAACAATGAAAAATGTATTAAGTGCGGCTTATGTTGGCTCTACTGTCCTGATGCGACGGTCTATAAGACAAGCGAAGGGTTTTACTTATCAAACCTTGATTATTGCAAGGGCTGCGGTATCTGTGCAAAGGAGTGTAAGCCTGGTGCAATCAAGATGGTGGAGGAAGAAAGATGAAAAAAGGTATTGAAGTATCAATAGCAGCATCAATTGCGGCAAAACTTGCGAGGGTTGAAGTAATAGCCGCTTATCCTATTACCCCTCAAACACACATTGTGGAGCACCTCTCTGAGATTGTTGCTAATGGAGAATTAGATGCGGTGTATATCAATGTTGAATCAGAACATTCAGCAATGTCAGCTTGCTGCGGTTCCTCTGCTGCAGGCGCTCGGACCTTTACCTCTACTAGCGCCCAGGGATTAGAGTTGATGCATGAAATACTTTTTATTGCGTCGGGTATGAGACTTCCCATCGTTATGGCTACAGTAAATCGTGCGTTATCTTCACCTCTGTCTATATGGGGTGACCATTCGGATGTTATGGCAGCACGTGATAGCGGATGGATCATGCTATTTTGTGAAAACGGTCAAGAAGTGGTCGATATGATCATTATGGCTTTCAGGATAGCTGAAGATAGAGGAGTGCTACTGCCCGTAATGGTAAATTTAGACGGATTTTCACTAAGCCACGTAATTGAACCTATTGAACTTCCTTCACAGATGATGGTTGATAAGTTTCTCCCTCCATATAATCCTCTATATACATTACATCCTAATAAACCTGTGACAATGGGGGCTTATGCAATGCCGGAATTATACACAGAGGCAAAATATGCCCAGGAAATGGCGATTATCAATTCTAAAGAAGTAATAAAAAAAGCAATGGATGAATTTGGGAAGCAATTTGCGCGTCAGTATAAGCCTGTTGAAACATATAATACAGATAATGCTGACTTTGTCTTTATTGCCCTCGGTTCTATCGGAGAGAATATAAAAACTGCCATCGATGAGCTGAAAGAAGGAGGAAAGAACGCAGGGCTTGTACAATTACGGCTTTTTCGGCCATTTCCATCAGATGAGCTTCTTTCAGTCCTAAAAGACAAAAAAAGAATTGCTGTAATTGAACGGGTAATGCCTGCAGGCGCTGCCAACGGTCCTTTATATCAGGAAATTGCTTCGCTTATGTGTGTACATAACATGAATGTACAAATGGATAACTATATTGTAGGACTCGGTGGCAGGGATGTTCTTCCCGAAAGTTTTACTGATATTTTTAATGGAACAGCTCATGAAGAGAGTACAGTACCTGTCAGAGATAAAAATTTTAAAGTTATAGGGGTGAGAGGATGAGACAGAAAAGCATTGAACTTTATACAGATAATCCCGAAGAAGAATTTGCCGTCTCAGGTCACAGAGCATGTCAGGGATGTGCTGAAATACTGGCTGTAAGGCTTGCCCTTAAGGTGTTTGGAAAGAATACAATAATTGTAATGGCAACTGGCTGTATGGAGATTATTTCTACTCCGCTGCCCACAACTAACTGGACGCTCCCCTGGATTCATGTTGCTTTTGAAAATGCTGCTGCTGTTGCATCCGGTATTGAAGGAGCGTTGAGAATTTTAATGGAAAAGAACAAGATTCCAAGAGAAGATATTCGTGTTGTTGCTATGGCAGGTGACGGTGGAACAAGCGATATAGGACTACAGGCTCTCTCCGGTGCCTTGGAGAGAGGACACAAATTTACATACATGTGCCTGGATAATGAAGCTTATATGAATACAGGCATTCAACGTTCATCGGCTACACCATACGGTGCTTCAACTACAACAAGCCCGCCTGGCAAGAAGAGCATAGGACAAGCAACATGGAAAAAGGATATGGCTAAAATTGCAGTCGCACACAATATTCCTTATGTGGCAACCGCATGTCCTTCATACCCCTTTGATCTTTTCAGCAAGGTAAAAAAAGCCCGCATGGCAGAAGGTCCATCATATTTACATATACTTTCAGTGTGCCCTACAGGTTGGAGGATACCTACAGATCTTGCAATAGAATATGGAAAATTAGCCGTAAGAACAGGTGTTTTCCCGTTGTATGAAGTTGAGAATGGTCAATATAAAATTACTCATAGCCCTGAACCATTAAAATCTGTTAAAGAATATATTAAAGGGCAGGGTAGATTCAAGCATCTAAACGACGAGCAGATTGCAAAAATACAGGAGCGAGTTACAAAAGAGTGGGCTAACCTTAAATCACGGTGTGAATTAAAATAGGGGAACGATTTGTTCCCCAATATCCCCATAATTTTTTAACCTGCTAAGCCGTGTAATAAAATCGGTCAGTGTTTATTTTCATTAACGTTATATGGGGACCACAATTGAATGAAAATTTATATAACCGAATCTAACCAAAACATGAGTCTTCCAATAAGGTTTTCCAACCATAGGACTTATTTCATGAAATCAATGTTTATATGAGAAAAGAAAACATTTGTTATCTTCCGGGATAAGGATATGGACGAAAACAAACAAGATACTTATTCAGAATTTATTGCTCAACAGGATAATAAAAGCTCTACGGGGATTGAGGAAAAATGGTACAAGACAGCCATAGAAAATTCGAATGATGGAATTGCCCTGGTAAAGGGAGACAGACTGCAATATGTAAACAAAAAATATCTTGATATGTTTGAATATGGTTCACCGGAAGAAGTGATTGGCAAAGATATTGCCATAACTATTCACTCTGATGACAGAGAAAGGGTTTCGGCATTAAACAGACGGTGGCAAAGTGGTCGTTCAGTTCCATTAAGTTATGAATTTAAGGGAATTACAAAAGAAGATAAAATTATATATATAGAAGTTTCTGCAGTAAAAACTATATATAATAACGAACCGGCATCACTTGCTTTTCTCAGAGATATAACTGAAAGGAAAAAGACTGAAGACAAATTAAGCGAACAAATAAACTTTCTGCAAACCCTTATCGATGATGTACCGAACCCTATCTTTTACAAAGATATAAATGGTCTATATCTCGGTTGCAACAAAGCATTTGAGCAATACAGGGGTATTACAAGAGAGGAACTAATTGGCAAAACATTAATGGAGCTAAATTATACATATGAAGAAGTATCCCTACATTTTGCCTCTGATATGGAACTTATCAACAATCCTGGACAAAAAACTTATAGGTTGAATTATGCAGATCAAAAGGGAATAAATAGAGAAATTATAACAAAAAAAGCCACATTTACAAATTCAGATGGTGTGCTTGCAGGCATCGTCGGGGTTGTAATTGATATTACCGAGCAAAAACAAGCTGAAGAGGTAATGAAAAAAGCAATGGAAGATTCTAATGCTGCAAATAAGGCAAAATCAGACTTTCTTGCTAATATGAGTCATGAGATACGAACCCCCATGAATGCCATTATTGGTATGACAAATTTAATACTGGACACCGAACTTACACAGGGACAGAGAGAACTTCTTGAAATAACAAAAACATCTGCGAATGCCTTACTTAATATTATTAATGATATATTGGATTTTTCTAAAATTGAAGCCGGAAAGATGGATTTTGAAAAAATTGATTTTGATTTACATATTACCATAGAGGACACAATAGACACACTTGCAGTTAAAGCAAATGAAAAAGGCCTGGAATTGGTATGTTTTATCAATCCTGATGTCCCGTCTTTGCTTCGTGGTGATCCTGGGAGGCTTCGACAGATTTTACTTAATATCATTGGTAATTCTATAAAGTTTACAGAAAAAGGTGCAGTATCTGTTATGGTAGGCCTTGCATATGAAAATGAGGTGAATGTAGCACCCAGTTTCTCAATAACTGATACGGGCCCCGGTATACCTGAAGACAAGTTGCAGAAACTTTTTAAATCTTTTTCTCAAATAGATTCGTCGATAACACGGAAGTATGGAGGCACAGGTCTTGGTCTTGCAATATCAAAAAACCTTGTAGAGATGATGGGGGGCAAAATTGGCGTAAAAAGTGAGGATGGAAAAGGTTCAACCTTCTGGTTCACTGCTATTTTTGAAAAACAATCAAAAACCGTACCCGAAACATTTCATACGCCCATAGACAAAACCAATCAGCGTATCCTCATTGTAGATGACAATAAGACAAATTGTTATGTCTTAAGTAAAATGCTTGATTTTTGGGGATTTAAATATGATAAAGCTGGAGGAGCAGGAGAGGCATTAGACATGCTTTTTCATGGCATAAAACAAAACGATCCTTTTACAATTGCAATATTAGATATGAATATGCCAGAAAGAGACGGAGAGACTCTGGGGAGGATGATAAAAAATGATATAAATCTCAGTGAAACAATATTGATTATGCTCACATCGTTCGGCAAAAGAGGTGATGTAAACAGGATGAAAGAAATAGGCTTTTCAGCTTTTCTTACAAAACCTGCAAAAGGCTCCCAACTTTATGATTGTTTACTCTCAGTAATACATGAGGGCAAAATTGAGCCTGATCAAAGACGAATTATTACACGCTTTACTATTGCTGAAGATAAGAAGCGCAGCATACATATTCTCGTTGCAGAAGACAATATACCGAATCAAAAACTGCTTTTAATGATGCTAAATAAAATGGGATTTGAAGCAGATATTGTGAATAACGGGAGAGAAGCCGTTAAATCGTCGCAGCAACATAAATATGATCTTATCTTTATGGATGTACATATGCCGGAAATGGACGGGTTTGAAGCTACCAGATTAATACGTGAAAAAGAAAAGATCATCGGCCGTCATACCCATATAGTTGCCATGACAGCCGATGCAATGTATGGAGATAAAGAGCGCTGCATTAAGGCCGGTATGGACGATTATATATCAAAACCTGTTTTTCCGGAAAAAATTATTGAAGCAATCGAAAAAGTGGTTTTTAATAAAGAAGAAGAGCATATGGAAAAAATGCCTGTATTCAATAATGCTGTTTTTGATATGGATGCATTAATGAAACGTCTGGGCATTGATGAAAAACTTGTGAAGGAAATAATGGATGTATATTTGAGTGACACACCTATCCAGCTATCAAGACTAAGAGAATGTTTTGAAAAAGGTGACATTATCTTAATTCAGAGATGTGCACATTCTATTAAAGGAGCATCTGCAAATTTTTGTGTAGGAACCATTAATAAAACAGCCCAGGATATTGAACTTGCCGCAAAACAGAGTAATCTTGAAATGATAAAGCCGCTTATTGATACTATTGAGAATCAATTTATTGAACTTAAGGATGTTCTAACAGAAGTTAAACTTAGCTGAATGTGAGGAGAGATTAATGTTTGCAATTATTGGCATAGCAGTTGTTTTTTGCTCAGTAATAGGTGGATATGTGATGCATCACGGCCCGCTTCTTGTTTTATATCAGCCCTCTGAGTTTATTATTATTGGAGGGGCTGCAATAGGTGCACTTCTTATTTCAGCACCGTCAAAATTATTGAGCCTGATAGTGAAAAAGCTTATAGGCACATTAAAGGGTAGTAAAATAAGTAAACAAACATTTCTTGAACTTTTGAAATTATTATATGAGCTTTCCATGATTATAAGAAAGGAGGGTCTGATCGCCCTTGAATCACATGTCGAACGGCCAGCTGAGAGTGCTGTATTTTCAAAATATATTGCGTTTCTAAACGAGTTTCACCTTTTACTGTTTATAACAGATACGCTGAGACTTGTCGTTATGGGTGGGGTAGCCCCATATGAAATTGAGATGATTATGGATGCCGATATTGAACTGCACCATGAGGAAGGATTAAAGCCCAGCGCTATACTGCAGAAAATAGGCGATGCGCTTCCTGGTTTGGGTATTGTTGCTGCAGTCCTTGGTATCGTTATTACAATGCAGGCAATTAACGGACCGCCTGAAATAATCGGACAAAAAGTTGCCGCAGCCCTTGTCGGCACATTCCTTGGCATTTTCTTATCTTATGGTTTGATCCAACCTCTTGCCACGAACATAGAACTGTCCACCCAGGATGAATCAAGTATTTTTAACGTGGCAAAATCAGGATTAATCTGTGCTGCAAAAGGATTAAACCCTATTGTTGCCGTAGAATTTGCACGACGTGCTATATCAAATGATTTTCGCCCTACATTTCAGGAAATGGAAGAATATGTTAAAGGTGTAAAATGAGCGATGAAAAATCTAATGCTCCAATCAGGATAGTAATAAAGAAAAAAGGACATGGCGGTGCCCATGGTGGTGCATGGAAAGTTGCATACGCTGATTTTGTTACTGCCATGATGGCATTGTTTATTGTTTTATGGATACTCGGCCAGAGTAATCCAGTAAAAGAAGCTATTTCCATGTATTTTACAAACCCGAATGTTTTTACCGGTGGAAAAGGTATCCTTCCCGGATCCGAAGGAACATCATCAAAACTGGATTTATCAACAAAAGTTGAAGTTGCTAAAAAGGATAAGACTCAGTTGGAAATGGAAATGCTGGCAGCCGAAGGGAAAAAGATTGAGGGCATAGTTTCTTCAACCCCTGTTTTTGAAAAGTTTATAGACAAGATGCAAATTTCTGTAAGTAAAGATGGTATGAAAATAGAACTGATTGAAGATTCTAAAGGTTTATTTTTTGATGTTGGTAGCGCAAAAGTAAAACCTGAGACAATAAAACTTTTAAAAATGATGGCTACGGAAATTGGAAAATTGCCAAACAAAGTAATTATTGAAGGGTATACAGATGCAAGGCCCTATGTAACTCATGGTTATTCAAACTGGGAATTAAGTGCTGATAGAGCAAATGCAGCACGAAAACTGCTGGATGAGAACGGACTAAGGAAAGATCAGGTTAGTGAAATACGCGGATATGCAGATCGTAATCTCAAACAGCCTGACAAGCCTTTGGATTATATAAATAGACGTGTGAATATTATCGTCGCAATAGCAAAACAACCAGTTAGTGAAAGTAAATCACAGAATGCACCTGCTAATCCACTTAATGAAAACAAACCACAGAATATACCTCCCAATCCAGGAAATGAAAAAAAATGAATACATTTAACAAACCAAAAATATTGATTGTAGATGATGATCCTGTCTCATTAAAAATACTTGAAGTTGTACTGTCAAAAGAACAGTTATATGAAATAAAACAAGCTAAGGATGCTGATGAAGGTATCGCTGTTGCTCATGAAAACAAGCCTGACATCATCATAAGTGATTATTACATGCCAGGGAAAAACGGATTTGAATTTTGCAGATATATTAAAAAAAATGTTGATTTAAATAAGACTATTTTTATTCTTCTTACATCTGAAACAGATATCATTAAAAAAGTGACAGGTCTTGAAGAAGGGGCTGACGATTATATTGAAAAAACTGTTTCTGCAAGCGTATTGCTTGGTAAAGTGAAGGCTTTTTTAAGGATAAAAGGTCTTCAAAACGAATTGATTGAAGAAAAAGAAAAGCTTGAAAATGCCAATCAACTTCTTAAAAAAAACTTTGAGGAATTAATTGCAATCCTGCTGAAGATACTTGAAGTACAGATACCTGGTGCGAGTGATCGTGCTCATTTAGCAAGGGAAATATCGCAACATATTTCTGTAAATATGGATATAAATGAAGATGAAGCAAAAAAAATAGTTTTTGGTGCTATTTTGCATGAAATTGGAAAGATAGGTCTGCCGGATACTATAATTAAAAAGAAATATAAAGATCTATCTGCACAGGAAAAGGAAGTATTTCATCAGCACCCGCTTATAGGTTCTATTATTGTTTCTACGATTTCCGGTTTTAAAGAAGCTGCCCATGATATATATCATCAGTATGAAAACTATAATGGTTCCGGAATGCCGGAAGGGCTTATGAAGGATGAAATCACTATTGGTGCGAAAATTTTAAGAACTATAAATTTTCAGGAAGAACTTTTTGATTCTGGTTTTTCTAATGAGCAAGCTATCGAACAGATAAGACTTTTTATGAATAAAACTCTTGATACTGTAGTCGCAACACATTTGGTAGATTATCTTATTAAAAATGATAAAATTCTGTCTTATAATAAAGAGAAGATTCCCGTTGAGGACCTTAAAACTGGAATGATAGTTGCTGAAGATATTTATTCATCAAATGGTGCAAAAATTCTTCCCAGAAATGTCAGGATTGAAGATTGGATGCTTAATATAATTATCCAGCGGGACATAGTAGATCCCATTATCGGGGGAGTCTACATTTTTATAAATTGAATGTCTTTTTTAGCTCTATTTTTAATTAAAAATATATATGTTAGATATAAATAAAAGTTAACATAATATCTCTTATCAGTACTTATATTAATATTGATATTTTCATATATCATTTGTTGTTAACCATTTAAATATGTTTACTCTACTTCTCAAAAAAATGACCTTCAAATTTGCACGTACAACAAGATTTATGGTATGTGTAATATTTTCCATTAAAGAGCCATTAAAATGCATTTGTGTGGCATTTCTGAGAGGCATGCATCATATTTAAAAACTGATTTCATAACACCTATTGAAATTAAGAAATTATAATGACTTTTAGTTTAGATCTATGTTTCTAATAAAATTATTTTATAGAATTGACAATTAGATCTTTATTGCACGCACTTATTTTTTGTTAGGGATTATAACTGATCACATCAGAGGGACATGTTGATGCGCACAGACCACAACCCACGCAGGCATCTTCCTTTACATGTGCAATTGGTACGACTGTTGATGCCAGTGGCCCGAAAATAGCCAGTGACGTTTCACGCATTTCAATCTCAATGGCACTATGGGGACATGCCCCCTCGCATGAACCGCAGCCACTGCATCGCTCTTCATTTATAACAGGAAATAATCTCTCCTCCTGCATATCAAGAAGCATCTCACCTAAAGCTCCGAGAATCTCTCTCGGTTCCCAACGTTCTGCACGCGGATGCCTGATGAATCCGACATGGTATCTTTTTCTGCTCCATTTTGTTGGCGACCATCTGAGCTGAGGTTCGGATCTGTAAAGAGAAAGGAATTCTCTGTCCTTAAACAGATCTGTATAATCGTCGAAACATATAATCCTTTCAACAGCAAAATCGAGTTGTCTTTTTAGACCCATAATAATGGCTTTGCCATGATTAAATGTAAACTTTTCTCCTTCTTCAAGGTGTATAAATAAAACACCCTCACGTCGTGCATCCTCATATACAATTTCATCATATGAAGGCATAACCATATTTTGTGTGAATACATATACTGTTTTTCCGGCCCTTTTTAAATCTCTCGCCATGGCAATAAATTTTGAGGATATAAACTCGTAGAATATACCCGTGCCAATATTTTCAGTGCCAAGATAAAATAGATACGATGAAAAATCACCGTCAACTTTAGGTAAATCAGGTTCTGTTTCTTTATAAAGCATTTCCTGATTCCTAATTATTTCTGAAGATAAATTTTTACCCCTGAGAGCAAGCATGCCTGCTCCGAATCCAGTAAGAATAGAATCCTTTATATTCATAGGTTCAAGTGCACCGCCAGACACATAAACCCCTTCAATATCTGTGGTTAATGGTTCAATCTCTTTCACAAATCCATACTCATTGAGGGAAAAACCGAATAGTTTACTTAAAGCTGCAAGTTCAGGGTTAGGCCTCAGCCCTATTGCCAAAACTATATAATCAAAGCGTTCCTCTCTGATTTCTTCGTCCGTAAAATAGCGGATTGTTACGCCCTTTTCGTCTTCTTCAAAATAGCGTGAATTGGCACGTATGAATGTAACACCAGCATCCCTGTATGCCTTTTCCATATAAAATTCCTGGCCAAAAAAACGAAGGTCATTGTAAAAAACCTTTATCTCCGGTTTTGCCCTCTGTAGTGTCCATTTAATCTCTCGTATGGTATAGGAACAGCATACCGATGAACAAAGAGGATACTCTTTTGAGCGTGAACCCACACAGAGTACAAATCCTATCTTATTAAAATCGTTGGGAAGTTCTCCTTTCCGCTGATCTATAAGAGCATCGTACTCAAGGCTTGTAAGTATTCTCTTTCCTTTATACTCAACAGGATCATATGGTGACAGGCCAGTGGCAACTATAACTCTATCAGCATTTATTACCTTATTATTATCAGTTGTTACAATATATTTATCATCTATTTTATTAACGTTTATAATATTAGTATCTGTTATTACTTGAAGATTGCTGTCATTAACGATCTCATCAAAGAAAGTCTTGAACCCTACCCTGCAGTTGGCTATACGCGCCATGAGTCCGCCCGGCTCAGCAGTTTTCTCGAGGATTGTAACATTATGATGTTCCTTCAGGGCAACCTTTGCTGCAGAAATGCCGCTTATACCACCGCCTACTATCAATACGTTCATAGCGTGTTCTTTTCTCCCATTATATAAAGCAAAAGGTCAGTGAAATAAATTACCTTCCTGTCCCCTGAAAATGTTTTCAAAGCCATATGACAGAGAGGGCAGAACACAACCAACGTTCCTTTTGATTTTTCAAGTATAAGCCTGGAAAGCTTCTCAGTGGCAAACTTATTAATAAAAATCTGATTCCCTCCGCAGCATTTATCCTTTACTTTTTCGCTAGCAATTTCTCCACCAAAGCGGGAAATTGTGTCTTCCATCACTGTTTTATTTGTGATTGCAGTTTCCCGTGGCCTTAAAAGGATACAACCGTAATATGGTGTAAATACGTTACCTTTCAGATCGTGCACCTGTTTCATTGAAGAAAGAAAAGCTTCTCCAAAAAGATCGAGGGGGTGCTGAATTTCAAATTCATTATTCTCGTCTGCCTCTTTCAGATTTTTATAGCATGCCGGGCATGGAGCAATGATCTCAGAAAAGAGACCCCTGGCCTTTTCCAGGTTTCTTTTGGAAAAGTTGGTAAGTTCATTCCTGTCGCCATATTCAAATGCACCACAACAGTTCCAATCAGGGATTTCCTTAAGGACATGACCCTGTTTTTCTAAAACCTTCCTTACCCCTTTATCCAACTTGTGGGCTGATCCTGTGAGCGAGCAACCCGGGTAATAACCGTAATTCATAATGTTCCGCCTTTTTGGCCGTTTGAATTGTTTGAAGGATTTATCTTTTTAACTTTATGGGGTAAATGAATGCCCATATATTCAATCCATCTGTTCATATGTTTTAAGTATCCTTCTTTAATAAGAAAAGGTACTGCCTTAAGAAGCACATATGGCTCATAAACCCTTCCCCATATATCTAAAGAACCTTTGAATGCCTTTTCAAAAGGCGATCCCGTGGCAAGCACATCCCTGAGAGCCCTCACTATTTCCGGGATTCGTATATCCCAGGGACAGGCCTGGGTACACCGGTAACAACCCGTGCAGTATCGCACCAGCGGATTATCTGCAGAAATATCCTTTCCAAGAAAGAGTGTCTGGAGTAGTTCCTGAGGACTCGTGCTGATTGAAAGGTCATTGACCGTGCAAACAGATGCACAGATTTTGCATCCCAGACAGACTGTTAGGTCTTCTTTTTTATATCCGGCTAAATCTATTACGTGATCAGTCTTCTGCATCTTCCAACTCGTCTTCAAGAAATGTAAGGTAGGGTATTTCTTCATCAAGACTCCGTCCTGATATATATGAAAACATGCCCTGGAGTCTTTCTGATGTGCCCTTGAAGTACTTTGTTAAGGGGATCCCCTGGGGACATGCGTCTTCGCATGCGCCACAGCCCACACAGGTCTGTGAAACATGGAACATCCTGATCATATGAAAAAGCTCTTTACCCTGGGGCATAGCTGAAGAGCCAATACGAAATATTTTGTTAATAAGTGCATCGCCCTTGGGCAAGTACTCATCACCGTTGAACACACAATCAATGCAGTAACAAACCGGACACATATCCCTGCAATTCTTGCACATGATACACTTTGAGAAGTCTTTGGAGAATTCTTCCATATCGGTGGTAAATTTAACGGGCTCCTTGCTTTCGCTGATGAGCATTTCTGCCGTTGCTTCTTTGATCTCACCTTCGATAAGTGATAAAAGGGTCTCTCCTTTTTCCGTGTAAGAAAATGCCCAGAAGATACCGTTTTTGTCTATTCTGATGCCTGCATCTCCCACAACCCCCCTCTTTTCCCTGCATACCTCGCAGGCCCATCGCATCTTGCCGGGGTTCTGCAAATATTCTACTATCTTTGATGCCTCTGCGGGTATATCATCAAATCCCTGTTTCGATGACACAGTTCCCGGGCAATCGATGGACACAGCAATGATATCTTCTCTTTCGATCTGGTTCAATTTGACTAATTCGTTGTATGCCCTTATTTCACAAGGTCTTAGCATGAGAATAATCCCTGTTCCTTTGGAGAATAGACGGCGTAGATATAAGGCCCCGTTTATACTGAACACTGGATTCAAAAGCGTAAGATTATCCACATGTGTTTTAAATATCCCATGATTTAAACCTTCTTTGCCCTTTTCAAATCCAAGGACCAGATGCTGCTCATCTTTCAAAAACTGATTAAGAGCATTTTCGATATTGCCATTTTCAATCTGCTTACTCTGCATTTTTTTTTTCCTTTATCTCGTTATGCATGCCTGTAACTTTTTCAACAAAACGTCTTGCCTCAGCAGCGCTTACCCAGAAAAGGCGTAATTTATCCTTAATGGAAAATACGTCGAACATCTCTTTCAGGGCAGCCATCTTTCTCCTGGTAAAATAATTCCCTTTAATAAAATGACAATCACCGGGATGACATCCGGCCACAAAGACACCATCTGCCCCCTCAAATATTGCCTTAATTACAAATGCCGGGTCCACCCTGCTTGAACAGGGCACCTGAATGAGCTTCACTCCGTCCGGATATTTCATCCTCAGGCTTCCTGCCATCTCAGATGCCTTGAATGTACAAAAAGAGCAGGCGAAACCGATGATCTCGGTATTCTTGGTGTTTGTTACTTCAACCATCGTACCTCCTGTAGTGAATAGTCGTTAGTGAATAGTGAATAGTGAATAGTGAATAGTTTAATACCATTCAACCAAAACGTCCCTGCTAATTTAAACTGTTTTTATACTATTCACTATTCACTGATTTATATTGCCTCCGTGAGGGCGCTTATTTCATCATCAATAATCATGTCCGCATAACCTTTTAAGGTTACTGCCGATGAGGGGCACGTACTGTTACAGAGGCCGCATCCCATGCAGGCGGCTTCCTCAACATGGACAATCCTCTTTGTTTCATCATACTTTATTGCTTTTGCAACACAGGCCTGTTCACACATCCTGCAGCCGCTGCACCTCTTTGGATCAACGATTGATATAAAGGGGTCTACAAAGGCATATCCGAGGTTAAGGAATCCGTAGAGCTTCACCGCAGAGGCCCTTCCGTGGTTGATTGATTCCTCAATATCCTTTGGACCTGAACATGATCCTGCTATGAAAATTCCCTTTACCGCCGTGTCAAAGGGTCTCAGTTTAATATGTGCTTCAAGGAAGAATTTATCTTTATCAAGGGTTATCTTGAAAAGCGTGGCAATCAGCTTATTGTCAACAGGGGGAGACATGCCTATTGAAAGGACAACAAGATCAAACTCCCTCTCAAAGAACTCATTAAATAATGTATCTTCTCCCCGGACAAGTACACCCTTAGAACCCGGAACAATCTCAGCGATATTGCTTCTCGTGAACAGGACACCCTTTTCCTGAGTATCTTCAAAGAATTCTTCTCCGCCTCGCGGATGCGCCCTTACATCCATATAAAATGATTCAACGTATGAATCCTTATATTTCTCTTTTATCGAATCACCGACACGAAGCGCATTGATACAGCACACCCTCGAACAGTATGGTTTACCTATCTGTTCATCTCTTGAACCTACACAGTGGAGTATAGCTATACGTGGATTCTCGGGAAGAGAGAGGGAGTCACTGTCTCTTTCAAAATCGAGCGTAGTAATAATCCTTTTATCTTTACCGTAGGCCAGCTCCGGCTTTATGCGGGGATCAAAAGGTGAAAATCCTGCAGCCACAATCACTCCGCCTGCAGTTAATTTTTTCTCTCCCTTCGGGGTATTGAGCGTTACTTCGTAGTTGCCGAAAAAACCTTCAAAGGCGCTGATCGTTGTTGAGGTGAATATTTCAACATTGCTTTTACCGGTTAGTTCCTCCACCATTTCATCGATAATTTCCTTGCCGTCCCTTCTGGCAGGCCAGATGTCCTTAAGGGCTCGAACATGACCGCCAAGTTCAGCTTCTTTTTCTACAAGATATACCTGCATTCCCATTTTTGAAAGAAATGCTGCTGCGCTTAAGCCTGAGACTCCGCCTCCTACGATAAGTGCCGACTTGGTGACCTCCACTACCTTTTCTTCGAGGGGAACGTAATGAGCTGCCGAATAAAGTCCTGCCAGGATCAGTCTTCTTGCCTTTTCTGTATTGATGTCAAGGTCATCGCCAACCCAGGAACAATGCTCTCTGATGCTGACTCTTCTTAAAAGAAAGGGGTTTAGGTCTGACTTTTTCAGGAGGTCCTTGAACAATTCTCCGTGGAGTGAAGGTGTGCAAGATGCGATAAGCACGCGATCAAGTCCTTGTTTTTCAATACTGTCCCTGATCATGTCCTGACCAGGCTCAGAACAGACAAAGGGATAGTCTTCTGCAACGGTTACACCGGGATATTTTTTGAAGTACTGGCTCAGCTTTTTCACATCAATGGTGTGTTTGATATTGTGACCGCAATGGCAGATGAATATACCGGTCTTCATATCCAAACCCCCGTGGGACGTGAGACGTGTGACGTGGGACACAAACAAGATTTCAGAAATCTTCTACTATTCACTATGCACCGTTCACTTTTCACTTATTTATGTACTCCATGCATCGCGCAGCCGCTTCTCCGCCGGATGCGACAGTATCGGGTACATCCTTAGGCCCCGAGGCCATGCCGCATACAAAGATGCCATTAACATTTGTCCGTGACGGCTGTATTGAGTCCACCCTGATAAAACCATACTCATCTCTTTTTATGGACATGATTCTGCAAAGGTCTTCAGTCTGTTTACGCGGTCGTACCCCTGTTGCGAGGATTACCAGATCAACTTCAACCTCAAGCATTTCATTGCTTAGCATGTCCTCCACTCTTACCAATAAGCCATTTTCAGTCTTCGTAATTTCTCCGGGAATGCCCCGTATGTAAAAGGTTCCGCTTTCCTGAGTGCTCTTGTAAAATTCTTCATAACTCTTTCCATAAGCCCTGACATCAATGTAGGAAACATAAATCTCAGCATCTTTAATCCTGTCCTTGACGATACTGGCATGTTTTGCCGTATACATGCAGCATACCCGTGAACAGAACCTGGCACCGCTTTGCCGATCCCTGGAGCCCACACATTGTATAAAATAAAATCGCTTCGGAACTTTTCCGTTCAACACAATATCGCCGCCGGTCGGTCCTGTGACTGAACAGATCCGCTCGAACTCGATGCCTGTCAAAACCCCTTCAAGGGTGCCATAGCCGTATTCCTTTTTTTCCGTCGGGTCATATAGATCAAAGCCAGGGGCAAGGACTATGCTGTCGTACTCTCTTTCCACAATCTCATCCTGCATGGCATGATCAATAGCTCTTACTTCACACTGTCTCTCGCACTCACCGCACTGAATGCAGCCTTCTATACGACCGGCAAGGCATCGTGTTGCCTCAGCCATTGCTTCTTCCGGACTGTAGCCGATGGCCACTTCGCCGAAATTGGTCACTCTCTCTTCAACATTTGCTTCAGGCATACGAATACGCTCTGCCCGTGGAGTTTTCTCAGCCAGTTGGGCCACTTCAACCTCTGTAAGCTGCTCAGGTTTCTTTTCTTCCCTGACCTCAGTTATTGCTGCACCCTTCAAATAGTTGTTTATGGAAAAAGCCGCCTTCTGACCGGCTGCAATGGCATCAACCACATAGGCAGGTCCTGTATAAACATCACCACCGGCAAATACGCCATCAATATTCGTCTGGCCTGTTGCAGGGTCTACTTCAATCGTGCCGTTTTTCGCCAACACCACCCCTATCCCTTCGACAAAAGAGGTCTGGGTTGCCTGACCAAGGGCTGTAATGACCGTATCGACAGGGAGTGTAAATTTTGAGTTTGCAACGGGGACCGGACGCCTGCGGCCGCTTGCATCGGGCTCACCGAGTTCCATGCGGATGCACTCCATCCCGGAGAGCCTTCCATTTTCTGCATAAAAGCGAACCGGTGTTGTAAGGAACTGTATTTCTATCCCCTCGTGGATGAGTGCCTCTATCTCTTCACCGGCTGCTGGCATCTCATCACGGGTTCTCCGGTAAACGAGCTTTACATTCTCGCTTCCGAGCCGTTTTGCTGTTCTCGCACAGTCGACGGCAGTGTTTCCTCCGCCTACGACGGTGACATTCTTCCCTATTGCCAGGGACTTACCGCTATTGACAGCACGGAGAAATTGTATACCATCGATAACACCGTCAGTATCTTCCCCTTCCACCCCAAGAAGCAAACCCTTCGGGGCTCCTGCGCCGATGAAGATAGCATCAAAATCATTCTTTACAGCATTAATAGTCATATCCTTGCCTATTTCTATGCCGCATTTAATGTCAACACCAAGTTTTTCAATATAACCGATCTCTTTTCTCAGCTCTTCTTTGGGAAGCCGGTATTCAGGTATGGCATACCGCAACATGCCTCCCGGCTCTGGAAGGGCCTCAAAAACTGTTACTTCATGGCCTTCTATGGCAAGGTTGTGTGCACAGGCAAGGCCGGCCGGCCCTGCTCCGATAACAGCCACCTTTTTTTCTGTCTTTGTTATTTGGGGCACTTCAAGAGAATCCACATCAAATTGATCAACCGCAAATCTTTTCAGGTCACGAATTGCCAATGGATCATCCAATTGTCCTCTGTTGCAAACTTTTTCGCAGGGTGCATAGCATACCCTTCCGCACACCGACGGGAATGGGTTTGTTGCCCTGATGAGCATGTAGGCATCGGCAAACCTTCCCTCACTAATATGCTTGAGGTATCCAAGAACGTTTGTATGAATTGGACATGCATCAACACAAGCGGCTTTACACGGACGGTCTACACGCTTGTCAATACTTGCCTTGTTGGGAATGGCCTGAGGAAAAGGAATATAGATTGCTTTTCTCGGTCCTGTCCCCATGTTGAACTCACTCTTCATTACCACAGGACATGCCGGTGAACAGGATCCACAGGCAGTGCATTTCTGGATATCGACATATCGCGATTTTTTCAGGATCGATACCTGAAAGCCCTGCCCCGCTTTTTTTACTGCCATGGGTTTTGCCCATGAGAGCAGCTCTATATTACGATTGAGTGCTACCTCAACCATTTTGGGTGAAAGGGTGCATGTGGAACAATCAAGCGTAGGGAAGGTCTTATCGAGCTGAATCATCCGTCCCCCTATGGACGGGCCTTCCTCGAGCATGGTTACGTGAACGCCGCAGGCCGCAAGCTCAAGGGCAGCAGTTATGCCGCCAATACCACCGCCTACAACAAGGACGTGTTTTTCTTGTGAATATGTCTCATCCATTTCTATTCTTTACAATTCGTTCTATTATTAACCCTTGGCAATATCCTTCAGCTTATCTCTTAGCTTGTTTGCATCACCGATTATGCCGTAATGGGCATATTGAAAGATAGGCGCCTCCGGGTCTTTGTTGACCGCTATAATACAATCAGAATCTTTCATGCCGGCTATATGCTGAAAAGCCCCGCTTATGCCCATGGCAAGGTATACTTTAGGCTTGACTGTTTTGCCTGATGTACCGACCTGTTGTGCCTTGGGAAGCCACATCTTATCAATGACCGGCCGAGAGCCGGACATAGTTGCCTTTAACAGCCCGGCAAGCTCCTGGTAATCAGCTATCTCATCTTTATTTCCAATCCCTCTTCCCACGGAAAGGAGGAAATCTGCTTTTGTGATATCTATCTCTCCCTTTTCTTCTTCAACATACTCAACGAAGGTTCTCATATCTGAAAGGGAAATACCCTCAAGCGTAACGGTTTCAGCAGGACCTTTTTCAACAGCATTTTCTTTAAAACTGCCGCTCCTCACAGTAATGATGCATGGTCCTTCCCCTGCCTGCCGGAACTCACCGAAAATCTTGTCGGAATAGTAGCTTTTATAGAAAATATTTCCTTCCTTTTCAAAACCGCTGACATCAGTAATAAGAGGCATATTGAAATAACCTGCTGTATATGATGCAAGCTCAGTGCCTGATGACGAATGTGTGAAGACAATCATATCCGGATTGCCGCGGGCACCTTTTACTTTCTCAAAAATGTTTATAAAATTCAGTGGATTGAAAAATAAAGCCTCTTCCACGTTAACTTTCATTATTGTGTCAACAAAATTTCCCTTCATTTCATAGGCAACATCCGGAACAAGAAGGACGATATCTTTTTGCAGGAGGGCTGCAATACCTATGGAATCCAGATTTCTTTCCTCAAAGACCCCGCGTCTTACCTCAGCAACAACAAGTGTATAGCTCATTGGTACACCCCCTTTTCCTTCAGAATTCCGAGAAGTTCTTTACATATACCATCCAGTTCTCCTGTAAGCATGGTTGCCTCGCCCTTCCTGACCGGGTAAACCCATTTTACAAGCTCTATACTGGAGTTTACGTTATCTTCGTACTCTTTTCCTTTAAAGATCTTACGTTCTACCTTGGATGCCTTCCGTACTCCCATGATGGAAACGTACCTTGGCTCGTTGATTCCTGTCTGAATCGATATGACGCATGGAAGCATAACCTTTACTCTCTCCTGCAGACCGCCTTCGAGTTCCCTTCTTGCTATAACATGGTCACTTTCAAAGGCATCGATGCCGATAACCATAGATACGAAGGGAAGCCCCATTTTTGACGCGAGAATACCGCCTGTTGCGCCGAACTGATCGTCCTCGGACTGTACACCCGTTAAGATTGCATCAAAAGAGACGTTTTCTTTTTTCAGGAAATTCTGTATAACGTTCGCCCTTGCACCTGGATCGTGGAGTATTTGATCAGTCTCGATGAGAAAACCGTCCTTCGCACCCATAGCAATGGCTCTTCGCAAGACCTCGTCGGATTCTGCATCGCCCATTGAGATTGCCGTCACAGATCCGCCTGTCTTCTCAACAATCCGCACAGCCTCTTCCACTGCGTAATTATCCCAGTCATTCACTTTGAAGGGAACCTTTGAAAGGTCAACCCCCCTACCCTCTTCAACAATACGCAGTTCTTCTTCCTGTGTCGCCGGTACTCTTTTTGTAAAAACTAATAGATTCATCTTATAAAACCTCCATGAGTATCTCGGATATCTCTTTTACTGCCAACCCCTTTTCGGTTGCAGGATCTTCAAGCGTCATTACACAAAAGGGGCAGCTTGTTGCCATTACTTCCGCTCCTTTTTCTACTGCTTCCAGAACTCTTATTTCGCTATTACGCTGGTAGTTCGTCTCAGCCTCGTAAAACATCCTTCCGCCGCCGCCTTCGCAACAGAGGGATGTTTCTCTTGATCTGGAAAACTCAAGGAGTTCCAGACCTTCTATGCTTTTGAGTATATCTCTTGGTTCATCAAAGATGCCGTTTTGCTTTCCGAGAAAACAGGGATCGTGGTAAATTACTTTCTTGTTATAAGGTATTTTGGGCACGAGGTATCCATCTTTTATCATGGTTGCAAGTATTTCTGTGTAATGTGATACCTTGATGCCCAGATTGCCGTATTCCTTTTTCAGCGTGTTCATACAATGGGGGGAAAGGGTTATAATCTCCTTAACTCCGTATTCTTTAAAAGCGGCAATATTTTCTTCCTGAAGCTCCTCAAAAAGACCCGACTCGCCTATCCTCCGTATCTCATTGCCGCAGCATGCTTCCTCTTCTCCAAGAACGCCGAACTCCAGGCCACCTTTCTTGAACATTTTTGCTACATTTACCGGTATGACCATGCAACGTGGATCGTATGCCTGAATACAACAGGTAAAAAGGAGCCTCTTTGATACGGTTTCGCTTACATGAGGGATCTCGATATCAAGTTTTTCGAACCATGCTCCCCTTTTAGCGCGGGAACGGCCCCATGGGTTTCTCTGAACAAAAGTATTCTCAAGGGCTTTTTGAATGGTTGCCGGTATGTCCCCTTCTTCAACCATGACAGACCTTACTTCAATAATCATTTCTGATGGCTTTACATCTCTGGGACACCTTATGGTACATGCACCGCATGATGTACAATACCATGGGATCGACTCCTCTATCTGGTGATGAAACTGTTGTTTTCTTACAAGCATACGTATGTTGAAGGGCGTTCTTCCTGCCTCAGGGCAGCTCCCCGTACATTTTCCGCATTGGATGCATGTTAAAACCCTTGTTTGAGTCTGGATAGACATTTGCTTATACCTCGTTATGAAGGCTTTCTTATAATAGAGTATCTTATTCTCTTGTCATTCATAAATAAACCTATACCAATATTTCTAAATTGATTTTGCAATTTATATACCATAAAGTGCAAAAGAAAAAACCTAACCAAATCAAAGCGCATAAAGTGAAAAAATGAGTATGCCCTGCTTCAATGTGTACCAATATAGCACACCTGACACATTGTTGTACACCGTGCATATCCAACAAACTGTGCCGCGGAGCCTGTATCGCTACATCCTCAGTATCGAATGCGGTATTCTGACAGAAGGTTCCGCTGCACACACTGCGTGGTTTTCCAGAGGCAAAGACTACGATTGAAATTTACCCTTTCCGTCCTTATTGGGATGACTCCTATTTCACAATTCGAGCATATGGCCTTTTAGCTTTGATCGTGAATTATGTTTTGAAAGCAAGTACATTGATGGGTTACGAGATTCGTTCAGCCGTTGACACAACAAGCGAGTCATTTAAAGCTCTTATGTCGTCAATTAAAGAAAAAGGTGTATTAGAGCCTGTACTTTTAACTCAAAAAGATGACAAGTATCTTCTTCTCTGCGGGGAACGCCGTTATTTGGCAGCCCAAAAACTCGGTATGGAAACAATCCCGGCAAGAATTGTTAATACAGTCACCCAAAAGGATGAAATACTTGCCATCCAGCTAACAGAAAATCTCCAGAGAGAGGACTTAAATCCCATAGATCAGGCCAAAGGCATACTTGGATATATTCAGGCAAAACATCCTGACAAAGGCTACAATTTGGATGGAGTGATAAGCGATTTGGTAAGTTACAATCGGTCCCCCAAATATGTATCAGAAAGTTTTTCTTCAACTGTTGAAGAAATTCTTAAAATCGTCAGAAAGTCAATAACGACAATGTTTAACGTAATCTCACTCTTAAAACTGGTTCCTAAAATTCAGGACGTAATTGTCACTCCGCTGTCGTGATTAAACCGTACCAATGGAAAACTCCCTGTTTCCCAGGGATATCTCTTTGCCGCTAATCTTGGAAGTCCTGACTTTTTTACCATATTTGATGAAATAATGGAGACGCCTGTAACCAATGTTAAATTAGAAAAGATACTTACCGCATACAAAAGAAGAAAACCGGAATCAACATCTAAACCTATGCCTATTAAAAAGAAAGTTGCTGTCTTACAAAATGCAAAATCATACTTTGAGAAAAAGACCAGGATGTATGCGAAACCTGAACTTAAACATTCCTTGATGAACTGCCAGAAGTGAAGCATTAACATTCCGGTTCAGCGGCGGCGATACACCGTCCACTGTAACCGGAATGTTAGCTGATCGTTTTATACCGGCCTGTCATAAGCCATTGAAGACGTTTATGCCATAATCAGGAGAGGTCGAAACGGTCAAGGTTCATTACTTTGTTCCACACGGCTACAAAATCGTGCAGGAACTTCTCCTGGGAGTCCTCACATCCGTACACTTCCGCCAATGCCCTGAGCTGAGAGTTCGAACCAAAGATCAGGTCGACGCGTGTGCCGGTCCACGTGAGTGCGCCCGTTGCGCGATCACGACCTTCGAATATCTCATCGTCTTCAGCGGTTGCCGTCCAATTAGTGCTCATGTCGAGCAGATTCACAAAAAAGTCATTAGTGAGAGTCTCTGGCCGCCTGGTGAAGACACCGTGCCGGGACCCTTCGAAATTGGCCTTCAGGACACGCATTCCGCCCACGAGAACCGTCATCTCAGGAGCGGTCAGCGTAAGCAGTTGCGCACGGTCAACCAGCATTTCCTCTGGCCTCACTGCATATTTCTCTTTTTGATAGTTACGGAACCCGTCTGCAGCCGGTTCGAGTACGGCGATTGACTTTACGTCGGTTTGCTCCTGTGAGGCATCCATGCGTCCTGGTGTGAAAGGAACCGTCACCTCATGACCGGCATTCTTCGCAGCCTCTTCGACACCCGCGCAACCGGCCAAAACTATCAGGTCAGCCAGTGATACCTTCTTGCCGCCGGACTGGGCACTGTTGAACGCACCCTGGATGCTCTCCAGGGTCTTGAGCACCTTCGCCAGCTGGGCAGGCTCGTTGACTTCCCAATCCTTCTGCGGCGCCAGACGAATGCGGGCACCGTTGGCACCGCCGCGCTTGTCGGAGCCACGGAAAGTGGAAGCAGACGCCCAGGCGGTCAAAACCAGCTCCGACACCGATAGGCCGGAAGCAAGGATCTTGCCCTTGAGGGAGGTAATGTCCTGTGCATCAATCAGTTTGTGATTGACGGCAGGGATGGGGTCTTGCCAGATGAGCTCTTCTGCAGGAACCTCTGGGCCGAGATAGCGTGTGCGCGGGCCCATGTCACGGTGCGTCAGCTTGAACCATGCCCGGGCGAAGGCGTCCGCGAGCTGGTCCGGGTTCTCGTAGAAGCGTCTTGAGATCTTTTCGTAGACAGGGTCGAAACGCAGAGAAAGGTCAGTGGTCAGCATGCCCGGGGCGCGATGCTTTGACGGGTCATGCGGATCCGGCACGGTATTGGCACCTGCATCACCCTTCGGCTTCCACTGCTGTGCACCGGCCGGACTCTTCTCCAGTTCCCATTCGAAGCTGAAAAGGATACGGAAGAAGTTGTTGCTCCACTTCGTGGGCGTATTGGTCCAGATGACTTCCGGGCCGCCAGTAATCGTGTCGTTGCCTTTGCCTGTGCCGAAGCTGCTCTTCCATCCAAGACCCTGTTCCTCGATGCCGGCAGCTTCCGGTTCCGGGCCCACCAGTGAGGGGTCACCGGCGCCGTGGGTTTTGCCGAAAGCGTGGCCGCCCGCGATGAGGGCTACTGTTTCCTCATCGTTCATCGCCATGCGACCGAAGCTCTCGCGGATATCCCTGGCCGCAGCAATCGGGTCCGGGTTACCATTCGGGCCTTCCGGATTCACATAGATCAAACCCATCTGAACGGCGGCGAGGGGATTTTCAAGTTTCCTGTCACCGGAGTAACGCTTGTCTCCAAGCCACTCGGTCTCGGAGCCCCAGTATACGTCCTTTTCCGGTTCCCAGATGTCCTCACGCCCGCCGGCAAAACCGAAGGTCTTGAAACCCATAGATTCCAGGGCGACGTTGCCGGCGAGGATCAGCAGGTCAGCCCAGGATATTTTCCGGCCGTATTTCTGCTTGATCGGCCAGAGCAGTCGGCGCGCTTTGTCGAGGTTCGCATTGTCGGGCCAGCTGTTGAGGGGTGCAAAGCGCTGGTTGCCGTGGCCGCCGCCGCCGCGGCCGTCACCGGTGCGGTAGGTGCCGGCGCTGTGCCACGCCATGCGGATAAACAAAGGTCCATAGTGGCCGAAATCCGCCGGCCACCACTCCTGCGACTTTGTCATCATTTCACTGAGATCCTTCTTCACGGCCTCCAAGTCCAGACTCTTGAACTCCTTGGCATAGTTGAAATCCCCTCCCATCGGATTGGACTTGCAGGAATGCTGGTGCAGGATATCGAGTTTCAACTGATTCGGCCACCAGTCCAGGATCGTCGTGCCACCACCGGCAATGTGTTTGGAAAGTTTGCCTGTTCTTTCTTCGTCCATGGTATTTCCTCCTTTCGTTGAGTTAATTGTTGAGCATTGCTACTATTGAATAATAACAGTGTCTTACTGACCATTCATCCAAAAATTAATGGACGAAACTAACGCAAAAAAAGACAAAGTGACAGGTCCATCAGGAATCCTCTTCCTCAACACTATTATCTCCGCCCTCTTTTGTTTTTACATGACAGTCCCTGCAATACCCATAATACTCCAGCCTCGTATCCGTCACTGAGAATCCGGTTTTTTTCGCTATCTCCTGCTGGTCGGCAACAGGAGGTACTTCATAGTCAATGATCTTACCACAACGCTCGCAGACCAGATTGAGGTGCTCTTCAAGGCTACCTTCATAGCGGTTCTCCATGGAATCAAACTGCAGCGTTTTAATGATGCCGAGGCGGGAGAACTCATTCAGTGCCGCATAGGCGGTGGACAAGCTCAGGCTTTTCTTTTTCTTCTTTGCTTCCTCATACACGTAACGGGTGCCAGGATGCAGATCCCCTTTTTCGATAAGCACCTCTATGATAGCCAGCCTTTGAGGGGTAAGTCTCAACCCCTTCGCTTTAAACTGTTGCGCTATAAAATCCTTGGTTATTCTGTTCAATTCGGAACCATTCTTATTAATAATTACTTTATAGGATGTTTCTCCTCATCTGTCAAGGGATATTTTACACAACTTTTAGTGTAGATGAACAGCACTTTATTCGTCAGGACTGGGTAAGATCGGACTGGTTCTGCATCTATGTAAAATATCTCTATGATCCGGGGATGACCAGCGGATGCGGATACGGCACCTACAGTCCAAATGTTGTTATTAACCGGGCACAGATGGCTGGGTTCCCGGCAAAGACAATTCCGGGTATGAAGGAGACTCCGATATCAAACAGAGAATCGGGGGTGATACCCCTGATTCTTATGTATTACCATAAGAAAGCGAGCATTCTTGTAAGAATGCACCAGACCCTGTTTCATTAGAGTTGCTCAGTAAAAAAACGCCCTTGATGGGCGTGTTTAGCTAATACCAAAATCCGATTTTACTTTTCCAATCAGATTCAAGACGATTGTCATAAAAGTTTTCAAGTTTTTCCAGAAGACGTTTCCAACCTGACCTGGCATCGTACTGCAGAACGTCTTTGAGAAAAGGGACTATCTCACCAAGTTTTTCTTTCGGCAAGTAAGCTCTTGCTCCCAGGTCATGTGATTTTTTTAGTGCTTCGGCACTTAAAGCATGTGCAGTGAGCATGGCTGTCTTGAAATTACGGCTTACTGCCAGTTCCAGAAGATCGAATCCTTTAACTCCCATAATATCAAGGACCACAATATCATAGACGTTTTCTTTCAACATTCTGGCAGCTTCCTCATAGGTAGTTGCTTTGTCAAATTGGCAGCTTGAACATTCGGCATTGATTTCTTCTTCCAGTAGCGACAACACATCCGGTTCATCATCAACAGCAAGAATCTTTTTTCCGTCAAGTATCGATTTTGTCATATTAAAATCCTCCTCTTGGATGCCATACCTGTCTATGGCTATACATCAATGTTTCAAAAGTTTTTTCTATCAATGTCGTCATAGTGACACCAGATGTTTGCGGATCTCCTTTTTCAGGATCTTTCCCTGCGGGCTCTTGGGCAGTTCTTTCCAAAAATCAACCGATTTAGGCTTTTTATATCCGGCCAGATGCTCACCGCAAAATTTGATAATATCCTCTCCTGTTACAGTGGCCCCTTCTTTCAGGACAATAACGGCCTTTGGCACTTCACCCCAGTGTTCATCAGGGACGCCTATTACCGATACCTCAAGTACAGCCGGATGTTTATAAAGTATTTCCTCGATCTCTCTCGGATATATATTAACACCGCCGCTTATTATCATGTCATTCTTTCTTTCCACCAAATAGACGTATCCATCCTCATCAAGCTTACCGAGATCGCCCGTATGAAGCCAGCCGTTTTTGAGCTTTTTTTCCGTTTCCTCCGGCATCTGCCAGTACCCCTTCATAACTGCCTCGCTTCTGCCTATTATCTCCCCTACTTCGCCTACAGCCACGTCTTTATCATTCTCATCTACAATTCTGATCTCGTAATTAAGTGCAGGTTTGCCGGAAGAAGCAAGTCTCTTGATCTTCTTCTCAGTCCCGTCAAGGATATGATCTTCAGGTTTTAATACTGTTGTAAAAGGTCCGCTTTCAGTCTGCCCATACAGTTGGGCAAAACCGCATGGAAATACTTCAAGTGCTTTTTTCAAAAGCTCTACATGCATAGGTGCACCGGCATAAAGAATAAGCCGCAAGCTGCTCAAATCAAATTTCTTTATGTCCGGCACCTGGAGAAGGCTATGGATCATGGTAGGCACCATCTGGCATCTCGTAATTTGTTCTTTCGAGATATATTCCAGAACTTGTTCAGGGTTGAATCCCCCTTCCCGCCGGATGTAAAATGTGTTGGGCATATAAGAATGCCTGACTATATTGTCTTCACAGGCCACATGATACATGGGAAATGTGATCAATACACGCTCGTCATATTCAACCCTCAAATCGATTGTACTTGCTACAGCATCGGATAAGAGGTGTCTGTGTGTCCTCATCGCGCCCTTTGCCTTGCCTGTTGTACCTGCGGTAAAAATGATGCTTTGCACATCGTTTTCAGATATTTTGATATTAGGTTCAGATTTGCTTCCAGTGGTAATAATTTTTTCGTAGCCTTCCATATAAGGAAACGTCGCAGTTTGGAGACATATATAATGATTCACTGAATTCAAAGCTGCCCTGGATATATCTATCATCTCAGCGTAGTCCTCATCCAAAAAAAGAAACTTCGGGGTAGAGTACTTCAGAATATCAACAAGTTCTCCTTTTGTTAGATGGTTGTTATAAGGACAGAAAATCCCTCCAGTTTTGGCTGCTGCAAAATAAATCTCTATGAATTGATGACAATTGTGAATAAGCACTCCAATACGGTCACCTTTATTTAATCCCTTTCCTAATAGGGCGTTTGCCAGGCAATTGACCCTTTCGTTCAATGTTTTGAAGTCCATCGTTGCCTCTTCGGAGACAATGGCTGTTTTTGCAGGGAACTTGTTTGAATTTCTTACAAGCATATCACCAATGAGCATTATGATTGACCTCCTCTTGTTGTTTATATAAATGTGGTATGCTGACCATTATTTCATAAGTAAGTTGGGCAGCCAGGTCACCAGTTGGGGAAAAATAAACAGCATTACTACACAAAGAACCATTGAGATTAAAAAGGGATAAACACCCTTGTAGATGATACCCATGGGTACTTTAGTGATATTTTTAACGATAAAAACACAGATGGCCACCGGTGGAATCACCGAACCAATACATACTGTAAGAGCAATCATAATGCCCGCCCATAAAGGGTCATAACCGAGTTTTAATACAATAGGAAAAAAGATCGGGGTTGCAAGGATCATAAATGCAAGGTCATCTATAAAAGAACCGCCTATAAGATATACTAAGAAAATGATAACCATTATAAATATTCGGTGTATCGGCAGTGCGGTAATCGTGTCGGCTGCTACCTGTGGGATTTGGGTAATAGCGATAAAATGGCCCAGTATTGCTGATGAAGCAATAAGCATAAGCACCATACATGCGGTGCGCAAAGATTCCTCAATCGATTTGATAAAGCCTTTGAAATTAACATCCCTTTTTAGAGCACACAGAACAAGCACAGCGAATGCTCCGATGCTGCCTGCTTCTGTGGGCGTAAAAATCCCGTACATAAGGCCGCCTATCAATACGAGAAATATGACAATAGGCCATATTACATTGGGAACGGTCTTCCATCTTGCCGGCCAGTCATATTTTTCGCTCTTTGGTCCAATGGACGGATTGATTCTGCACCATCCGAAAATTACTACCATAAAAAAGAAAGATAAAATAAGCCCCGGTATTACGCCGGCCATGAAAAGCTTCCCTATAGACTGCTGTGTTACGATACCGAAAACTATCAGGGTCACGCTTGGAGGGAGCAGAATGCCAAGCGTCCCCACTGAAGCAACTATTCCGGTCGAAAGTTTTTTGCTGTAACCATATCTGTCCATCTCCGGAACAGCAACGCTTGCAAATGTTGCGGCTGTGGCAGCCACGGAACCGCATATAGCTTTGAACACGGTTGCGCCTGCCACTGTTGCTACGGCAAGCCCTCCCGGGATATGTCCTATAAATTTATGTGTAGTATCGAATAAGCGTCTTGCAATGCCTGCATTAAAGGCAATCTGGCCCATAAGTACAAATAGGGGTATGGCTGTGAGGCTGTAAGACGCGAGAGAGTCAAAATAATCATTTGCCAGGAGACTAATAGCAGTATCAAAGTCGTTGAGCATGGCAAACCCTATGAAACCGACGATAGCCATACCAAAAGCAAGTTCAATACCTGTAAGAAATAAACATAAAAGCAAAAATAGCGCTATTATGCCGAATGTAATCTCATTCATGCTTACCACCTCCAAAAATTGCCTTCAGTAAGTTGGACAGGAGTACCAGAGACTCTATAAGACCGCAAAATGATAATAAGTATGCTACAGGATAATAAGGTACGTGCAGGGTAAGCGAAACCTCATGGGTTTTGTACAGGTCGTTCCCCTTTAAAAAAAACGACCATGTGAGCAGGATGAAGAAAATAAAGCCTAATAGTTTTGTAAAAATTAAGAATATCCTTTTCCAAAAATCGGGGAGATACTCTGTAAGTATATCAACATTTACGTGCGCACCTTCCAATGATGACTGAGGAAGTGACATACCTATAATCAGGGCTCCGGCAAAAGCTACCAACTCAAATGTTCCTGTAATAGGCTTTCCAATGTAACGCATAACAACATCAACTACCGTGAAAAACATCATCAGGGCAAGTATTACCCCTCCGAGAGAATTTGTGATCCTGCTTATCTTTAAGGTGGCACTGAGAAATTTTTGCATTCTTTTACCTTCCTTTTACGGTATTCGGGTATATTGCCCGGGGAGTTTGGACATTACACTCCCCGGGGTGGGTTTTTAAACTATTAGTGATACTTTCTGATAGAATCTAAAAGAAACTTAACCGCTTCATCACCAGGTAATCCCTTTTCCTTCGCATCCTTTATATACGCTTCAACGAGGGGTTTGGAGCCTTTTTCATACCAACGGGCTTGTTCTTCCTTGCTTAGAGAAATAACTTTGACGCCCCTCTTTACCAGCCAGTCCTTTCCATCCCTTGTAATATCTGCCCACAACTTGCCGTACTTATCTATATATTCAACGCTCATTTTATCTACTATTGCCTGGACATCAGGAGGAAGTGAGGCAAATTTTTTCTTGTTCATCATGACGATAAATACTGCTGAATATGCACTGCTTACGTTCTCTGTAGAATATTTTACATGCTCCCCTGTCCTGAAATTATGCAGTGCTTCATAACTCGACATCAACCCGTCAACAACCCCTTTTGCAAGGGCATCATAAACATCAGGCATAGGCATTGCTACAGGCGCAGCACCTATCAAACCGACAAACTTTGCATTTGATCCGAAGCACCGCAGTTTCAAGCCCTTTGCATCTTCAAGTTTTTCAACAGGCCTTGTTTTTGTATGGAGATAACCGCCTGGCTGCCCATGGAACAGCAATACCTTCACATCATCAAACTCTTTCGGATTAAATTTCTTATAAAAGTCGTTTGCAATCTTAGTTGCTTCAGGTCCTTGCGGCCACCCGATTGGAAGATCGAGAACCTGTGAAAAGGGGAATCTGCCCATTGTGTATCCGAGGACATGATTGCCAACATCTGCAATTCCCTTAACAACGGCATCATATGACTGTGCAGCAGGAACAAGCGTGCCCGCAGCATAGTAATTTACTTTGACTTTACCACCGGCTCGTTTTTCCAGATCTTTACCCCATTCCTGTAAAATGAGATCGTGCTTGCTTCCTACAGGGAACCAGTTGGCAACCTTTATTGTAATTACCTTTTCCTGTGCAATACTGACTGTTGCAGACATACATGTCACTACGGAAAAAACAAAGACCAACAAACAAATAATGCGAAACTGTTTCATAATACCCCCTTCTAAAATTTTATTTACTATTTGGAACAAGCAATTTTAATGCCACATTGAAAAACCTGTTAATTCACATTTAAAAACTGAACCATATTCGTACAATGTGCATCTCGGATACAGTCTGTATCATATTAGCACACTCTTACCGCCCTAACAACCTCCTGCCTATAATCAATTTCTCAACCTCTTTAGTCCCTTCAAAAATCTCAAGGACTTTTGCATCACGCCAATAATGACCTACATCATATTCTTCCAATATACCATACCCTCCGTGGAGCTGTATAGCTTCATCGGAAACTTTTACTGCTATCTCTGCGGCATACCATTTCGTCATGGCAATAAGCGCATGGTCCAATTCACCTTTATCCAATTTTGCGCTGGTACAATAAAGGAAGCTTCTTGCGGCTTCGACTAAGGTAGCCATCTCGGCTATTTTTGACTGTACTATCGGTGAATCTGCAAGGGGTACCCCGAACTGTTTTCTTTTGCGCACATGATCTATCGCTTTCTCTAATGCTCCCTGAGCTGTTCCTACCCCGAATCCTGCTGCTTCTAAGCGAGAACGATTGAGAAATTCCATAATATTATAGAATCCCTTGCCCTCCTTGCCAAGGAGGTTTTCTTTGGGAACTGTTACGTCTTTGAAGGTAACCTCTCCTGTATCAGAGCAGCGTATTGAAAGCTTGTTTTTCAATTTGCTTGCTTCGTAACCCGGCCTGTTAGTCTCTACAATAATAGTGCTAAAACGATCGTACTTTTTTTTCTCTTCAGGGCTGGTAATGCAAAGGACGATTAAAAAATCTCCCCGATTAGCGTTTGTTATGAACGTTTTGTTGCCGGATATCACATATCCGTCGTCATTTTTCTTTGCCATTGTTTTCACAGAAGATACGTCGCTTCCCGCGTCCGGCTCCGTTATGGCCACACCCATCTTGGCTTTACCTGTACATACTAAAGGGAGATATTTTAGTTTTTGCTCTTCGGTTCCTATGAGATTTATTAGTTGTGAACCAAAAAATGACGATGTTATCGAATGAGCAATTCCGCAGTCTATACGGGAAAATTCTTCGCATATGAGGCTGTGTTCTAAATACCCAAGACCTGCACCGCCATATTTTTCATCTATAAAGACCCCAAGAAAACCTAAATCTGCAGCCTTTTTCCAAAGTTTTTCGTCGAACTCTTGTTTTTCATCCAGCTCCCGCGCAATTTCCTTCAGTTCCCCTTCGGCAAACTCTCTTGCTGCATTTCTTATGTCTTTCTGCTCTGGTGTCAGTTCAAACATCTATCAGCCTCCCTTTTATATAATGGCATCATATGAAGTTTTCAAAATGCAATAATCAGGCCATAAAAAGAGACGCCCCGCAATAAGCTTGTGGGTTACGATAACCGGTCTCCAATAAAAATGCTGGATGTTTTGAATCGCCAGTACATGGTCTGTGATTGTATGCCTGTCCTTATAAGGAAAAGTAAAACTCCGAGCATGTGTGTTTACCTAATTGATTACCCCGCTGTCCATACCCTGTAAGCTTATTTCACGAATGTTTTATATTCTTGTCTCGCCTTTGAGACATGTGACTTGCTGCGGGGCAGTTCATTTCGCGTGATTATCATTATTTTGCTGTCTAAGACGTGCTAAGCGCTATTATTTGCTGCTGAACTTCTCTTACAAATTCTGCGGGGCAAGAAACAAACCGTAAGGTGCATTTCTTCTTTCCTTTATAGACAATCATAATTTTGCCAAAATTTAACATTGAACCCAGAGAGGGCTGATAATAATCAATAAATATGATCTCATTAAGCTCGATATCATAAGACTTATTCAGTAGAAATCCGGCATTGATTAAAACCTTATTTCGAGTTAATCCTATTTCTGTTCTGCTTAATCTTATATATGAAAATATTCCCCAAAAAAGACCGAAGACAATGAGCACTATTGCATGATACCCCTGAGACCTCAGAGCCAGCCCTCCTATAATAATCACCAATACAGGACCAAGAAGCACAGCCCAGTGACATTTGGCACGATAAAAAACCGCTTCATCTTGGGTTAGTTTGTCATTAGTTGAATTCATATATTCATACATTAAAATAAGAGAGCCTGCCAAAAATAAAATTCAGCAGGCTCACCTTTTATAAATAATCATGATTTTTTATAAAGTCTATCCTTTACCCATCATTAAATTAGGCAGCCATAGTGCAACCTGCGGGAAGGCAAACAGAATTATTAAAGCTAGGACAAGGGCCGAAAGGAATGGAACGACACCCTTATAAATCGTTTTGAAAGGGATTCCCGTTATGTTCCCTAATATAAACACATAAATCGCCACGGGCGGAATAATACCGCCGATCATAAGCGTAACGCAAATCAGGATACCAAACCATATCGGATCATAACCGAGCTCAATAGCTGTCGGGAAAAAGATCGGAGTGGCAAGTACCATAAATGCCAGGTCATCCATGATTGAACCGCCTATCAGGTATATAGCGACTATTAAGAGCATAACAAATGCGCCGGGTATGGGAAGCCCCGCAGCCCACTTTGCTGTAATCATCGGGATTTCCGTTATAGCAAGAAAATGGCCAAAAACAGCAGATCCGGCAATAAGCATAAGAACCATAATAGAGGTTTTCAATGCTCCCTTAAAAGATCTGATAATCATACCTGGGTTGACTTCTCTTCGCACAAGAGCCAAAAGAAAAATTGCAGCCGTACCTATTGTGCCTGACTCTGTGGGGCTGAAAAAGCCGGTTATCATCCCACCTATTACGATGCCGAAAATAATGAAAACAACCAATGCATCCGGGATTACGGCGAACCTTTCTTTCCATGTTCCCTTTTCCGCCCTGGGAGCTATTCCAGGCTGCAAACTTACCCACCCGGCTATAACTACCATAAAAAGAAAGGATATCATCAGCGCCGGTATAATCCCTGCAAGGAAAAGCCTGCCTATGGATTGCTCAACTTCAAGCCCATAGATAATAAGCACTGTGCTGGGAGGCAGGATCATACCGATGGTACTGACAGATGCAATCGTGCCGGCAGAAAGTTCCTTTTTATACCCATAGCGGTCCATTTCAGGCAGTGCGAGGTTTGAAAAGGTGCCTACCGTAGCAAGGGTTGAGCCGCACATCGCTTTAAAGGCTGTCGCGCCGACTACCGTAGTCATGGCCAAACCTCCCGGTATATGGCCAAACCATTTATACGCCCCCTGGTAAAGTCTCTTTGCGATATTTGAATTTGAGGCAAACTCACCCATAACGATAAATAGGGGGATTACCGTGTAGCTGTATGTTGTAAAATTATCGAAGAAATCTTTAATTACGAGATTGGATGCTGCTGGAAAGGACATAAGAAACGTAAATCCGAGAAATCCAACCAGTATCATGCAATAAGCCATTTCAAGCCCTGTTAAAAAAAGAAACAGCAGCAGTATTATTCCATATGTTCCAACGGCGACATCACTCATTATTTGCTCCTTTCACTTTTTTTATCAGATCACAAAATATCGTTAAACTCTGCAGCAGAAAAGTGAATGAAAGGGCAAAACTGAACGGGTAGTAAGGTATCTTAAAGCTGGCCGTACGTTCACCTGTTTTTCTCACATCTATCCCATAAACATAAAAATTGTAGGCAACAAATAAGAATATCAGAATACCTATGCATCTGGTAATTATTTCTATGACTCGTCTTTTTTCCGGACTGAACTTCTCTGTTATTATATCAACAATTATCTGACACCCGAGCATTGTCCCATAAGGAATTGAGAATCCGAATACAATGCACCCACCGTATTGTATGAATTCCATGGATCCCGTAATCGGATGGCCGAAGTTTCTTAAAATCACATCACAGAGGGTTAACATAATCATACAGGCCAATACACTCCCAGCAATGATGTACAACAATTTATCGATACTGGCAACGCCTGCTATAAAGCGTTTCATCTTTCGCCTCCATATTATAAAAAAACGAGATTTGGGTCTGCGTTTTCTATATCATCATCGTTTAAATGCAAAGAGGGCTGTGTTACTACAGCCCTCTTTTACTAATAATAATTTTACGGATTGTTCTTTAAAAAGTCCTGGCAGAATTTCAATGCTTCATCGCCTGGAAGACCTTTTGCTTTTGTCGTTTTAACATAGTCTGCTAAAATAGGTTTCATCTTTTGAATGGTTGCTGCTTCTTCAGCTTTAGAAACCGTCACAAAAGTTACGCCTTTAGATTTGGCGAATTCTTCTGCACCTTTATCCAATTTAACCCACTGATTACCGAATTTTTCACTGTATTCGTCATTGATTGTTTCTATTGCTTTTTGATCAGCCGGGGATATTGCATTCCATTTATCCTTGTTCATGATACAATACATGGATGTCATATAGGATGAGCCATAGTTCTCAATTACCGTCTTGACAACCTCACCGATTTTGAATCCCCGTAATGCTTCAATCGGGAAAAGAGTCCCATCCACAACACCCCTTGAAAGGCTATCGTATGCTTCAGTAACAGGCATGGTTACAGGAGAAGCGCCGAGAGCCTTTACAATGTCCGCATTCTCTGCATTGGCCCTGATTCTGAGTCCTTTGATCTCATCAGTTGATTTTATAACTTTCTTCGTAAAAATGAAACCCGGTGCCGCGCCATGGAGAAACATAACCTTTACGTCATCAAATTCTTTAGGTTTGAATTTCTTATAAAATGCATTTGCCAGCTTGCTTGCCTGCAATCCGTTCCTGTATCCAAGCGGCTGCTGTAAAACTTCAGAAAGCGGAAGTCTGCCGGGTGAGTATGCCAATAAGTTTGTGCCGACATCAACAATACCTTTTACAGTGTTGTCATAGACCTGCATCGGAGGTGAAAGTGTACTGGCTGCAAATAAAGTCACTGTTACCCTTCCCTGTGTTGCCTTCTCAACATCCTTGCCCCATTGGTTGAACAATACTGAATGAGGGTGTGTAGGCGGCCACATAGTTGAAAGTCTGAGCTTCATAGCCTTCTCCTGGGCGTGCAAAGGACCTGCGACTACAAGGGCGGTGCAGACAAAGAATAAAAGCACCATTGACGCAACAAAAACTCGCTTAAAACTGTTTTTCCTCATAATAAATCCTCCTTGTGTTAATTTTGCGGCATTTGCCGCTAGCTTGCACTTAATAACAACCTCCCCTACAATGTTACATATTACCACACTAAAAGCTTCACCGAGAAAATATTTTTTTCAGCTCACGTTTCAATATTTTACCGGCAGGACTCTTAGGCATTTCTTCCAATATAACATACTCCTTTGGTACTTTGAAAGGCGAAAGCCTGGCTTTCAGAAATGATTTTAGGTCTTCAGCTACAACAGTTTTTCCAGGTCTCGGTACGACAAAGGCTATAACTTTCTCTCCCCACTCCTTGTCGGGAAATCCCACAACAGCACATTCTTCGACCTCAGTCTTCTTATAAATTATTTCTTCCACTTCGCGCGGATAGACATTTTCTCCACCGGTAATAATCATATCCTTCAGGCGGTCGACTATGTAAAGGTAACCGTCCTTATCAAAAAAACCAATGTCTCCTGATCTGAACCATCCGCCCTCCCAGAAGGCTTCACGGGTTGCCTCGGGGTTATCCAGGTACCCTTTCATGATATTGTGTCCTAAAATGCAGATCTCGCCCTCTTGCCCTTGTTCAAGCACGTTCCCCGATATATCACGGATCTGTACTTCTACGCCGGGGACTTCTGTACCGATTGACCCCACTACATGCCTTTCAGGGTAATAATGGTTGAAGGTAACAGCGGAAGCTGATTCGGTAAGACCGTAGCCTTCATATATTGTCAGCCCTGTATGATTCTTCCACTGCCGGACTATTTCTTCTGCCATAGAAGCTGCTGCCGAAAAGCAATAGCGTACCTTTCCCAGTTTTTCCTTAATACCTTCAATATTTAACAAACGGGTGTACACGGTAGGTACCGCAAAAAGTTTGGTCACTCTGCCGCTGGCTGTTGCTTCCAAAACCTGATCGAGATTAAAAATTGGAAGAATTTCAAGGCATCCTGCACTATAAATTGTTGCATTCATAATATGAGCTTGACCAAAAACGTGGTTAAAAGGAAGGAAGCAGAGGGCTCTATCATACTGGTTGGAATGTTCATTATGAGCTACATTATGGGCAGATGTGTTGATATTTTCATGGGTAAGCATAACCCCTTTTGGAACACCGGTTGTACCACCGGTATAAAGGACAGCAGCAGTATCGGTTCGCTCTCTCTCGACTGCCTTAAAATGATTTGTTCCTGCGTTTATAATGCGTTGCAAGGTTGTGTCGCCCCCATCACATATAATACTTTCTATACCTGCTGAACTCCGTAGCACCTCAAGATCGTTTAACTTATCTTCTGAGGCAAATATGAACTTTGGTTTTGCATGGTCTACAAGTAGTCTTAATTCATCTTTACTCAAAAGGCTGGAGTATGTCACTGCCACGGCTCCTGTTTTCAGAACAGCGAAGTAGAATGTTATCCAATCAGATGAGTTAGGTGCACAGATGCCGACATGTTCTCCCGGCTGTAGGCCCATTTTTATTAGGCCTGTAGCAATACGGTCTACACGATCGTTCAGTTCTCCATAAGAGATTTGTGATCCAGCCTCAGCCAACGCTGGCTGTTCCGAAAAATAAAAGGCTGATCTTTCAAGGTTCCTTGCAACGTTCATATACTTCCTCCACACTATATAAAATAAAAATACTTAGAAAAGTCGATGTTTTCCATTATAAGATGAGTTCGATGTATGATTGGTATAATATTTAATCCCATGAATTAATTTTGTCAAGAAAATAGTTAAAAATATTCTTGCAAAAATGATTACCTTGTATATATTATAGAAAACATAAAAGGAAAATAAAATGTCTGCGTTTAAACCTATTAAACAATCCAGAATATCAGAGGAAGTGGCTGAACAACTGAAGCAATCCATTCTTTTGAGCACCTTCAAGGCAGGAGATAAATTGCCATCTGAGCGCGATCTTGCAGATCAGTTCCAGGTAAGCCGAATTGCTGTCCGCGAGGCCTTGAGGCGACTTGAGAATACGGGATTTGTCGCTACCCGTCAGGGTGTTACAGGCGGCACATTTGTTACAGACCTGACATTTGAACATCTTAGTAATGCTTTTGTTGATCTTTTTTTAGCTGAAAAAATATCTGTTCCGGAACTTGTAGAGGTAAGACTTCTTGTAGAGCCTGAAATAGCACGGCTGTCAGCCACACGTATAGGACGAAAACATGCGAAGCTTTTGAAAGAAGCTTTAGAAATCGAGGATCTACCAGTGTGTTCTTTAGCGGAAGACCTGGACAGAAAGACTGCTGTCCATTATATACTTGCTGAGATTTGTGGAAACCATTTTCTTGAGGCACTGGAGAGGTCACTCATGGCCTTGACCAGGCAGGTTGTTCAAACGGTAAATTCTGGGCAACCCTTTATCCATCCGGCGGGAATGCATCGCTCTGTCGTTGAGGCCGTTCTTGCCCGAAAACCTGACTTAGCTGCTGCAGAAATGCGGCGTCATACAATAGAATTCGGAGAAAATCTGATCAATTTAGAAAAAAGCTTCAGAGAAAGAGCTTTGTAATTTTTTTTTTGCCAAACATAATATGTCCTACAAAATTAATATATGAGAAATTAAATTTCACCCTTTCTTTACAGAATCATCGGGTTTTTCAAGGACCTGTTTTTTGAGCTCTCGTTTCAAAATTTTACCTGCCGGGCTTTTCGGTAAATCCTTGACTATAAAGAACTGTTTGGGTACTTTAAAAGGTGAAAGCGTAGACTTCATAAAGGATTTTAGTGCATCCGTGGATATTTGTTGTCCTTCCTTGGGCACCACGTATGCGGCAACTTTCTCTCCCCACTCTTTGTCCGGGAGCCCGATGACGGCACATTCCTGCACCTCCGGTCTTGTATAAAGGACTTCCTCTATTTCACGAGGAAATACGTTCTCTCCACCTGTGATTATAAGGTCTTTCAGGCGGTCTACAATATAAAAGTAACCACGCTCGTCGACATAACCTATATCACCGGAACGAAGCCATTCTCCTTGCCAGAGAGCCTCTGCAGTGTCTTTGGGATTATTAAGATAGGCTTTCATTACATTCCTTCCCCTGATACAAATTTCACCTTCATGGCCCTGAGGTACCTCATTGCCTGAAGCATCTCTGATCTGTGCTTCAACACCGTGGACTACCGGGCCTACAGATCCCACAGCATGTTGTTCGGGATAGAAATGATTGAATGTTATCGGCATAACCTCCGTCATTCCATAGGACTCTGCTATCGTAATACCTGTCCGCTCTTTCCATTGTTTCACAATTTCTCTTGCCATACTTGCCGCTGCAGAAAAACAATACCGAAGTTTCCCTACCTTCTTTTCCAGGTCAGGCATACCAAGAAAACGGACATAAACAGTGGGCACTGCAAAAAATTTTGTAACCCTGCCTGCTGCAATCGCTTCAAATATAAGATCCATATCAAAGGTCGGGAGTAATTCCAAGCAGCCTGAGCTCATGATGGTGGAGTTCATTATGTGATTCTGACCAAAAACATGGTTAAATGGTAGAAAGCAAAGGGCCTGATCGTTCTGGTTGGAGTGCTCATAATATGCAATGGCCCGGGCGGAGAAGTTCATTCCTTCATGTGTCAGCATAACACCTTTCGGAATGCCTGTAGTTCCTCCTGTATAAAGGATTGCAGCAGTATCAATACGATTTCTATTGATCGCCCTAAAAACACTCGATTCTTTCCCCATCTGCATCAGGTGAGCAATGTCCATATCTCCGTCAGGGCAGATAACTGTCTGGAGACCATCAGTGCTTTTTAGTTTCATTACATCATTAAGTCTTGATTCCGACGTAAAGAGAATACGAGGTTTTGCGTGGTTGATTAGATTAGCCAGTTCCTCCTCTGTTAACAGCCCGGATAAAGTTACGGCCACAGCTCCTGTTTTAAGCACACCATAGTAGAAGGCAATCCAGTCAGCCGAGTTTAGTGAACAGAGTCCCACATATTCACCTGGTTTAACCCCCAGTTTAACAAGTCCTCCTGCAACCAGGTTTGCCCTTTCGTTTAGTTCCGCATAGGTCCATTGGAGTTCGCCCTGTCGGATGGCAGGTTGAGATGGAAAATATTGTGCCGACGCCTCTAAATTAGTTGCAAGATTCATAGGGATTCTCCTTGTTCATGTCTTTAATAGGACGCCGAAGTATGCAACTGATCATTGCAGGCCCCTAATGCCTGCTAAATACACATATATTTCAGCGCCGCCTTTGGTATAATAATTACAATAGATAAATATTTTTGTCAAAAAATAATTTCAGTAATCTCTCAGAGTCTGTGGAATAATCCCGGGAACTTAAATATTTTTTGAAATTGCCGATATACGGTTTATGAGCACTTGAAAAGCCATTAGGATTACTTCCCATATCTTAATAAATAAAAGATAAAACATAATTTCGGAGGACATAAATTTTTATTAAGAATATGAATTTAACAAAATAAATTATCATTTTCGGTTCGCTAAAAGTTGTAATATGTATCGGCATAACATCATTGAACAGTCAAATCTGTTAAACCTGCGGCAATTCAAATGTAAATCAGATCATGCTTATACCGGGCACAAACATGACGGATACTAACAAAAGACTTGAACAGAACGGTTTTATTGTAAAAAAGTCAAATCCTACAAATGGCGGAATGAGGTTTAATCATCCCACCAGTTCTCAAATTCTGCTGAGAATTTCAATGCGCTGCATCTGAAATCCTTTGGGGTACAGTTTAGAGTTTTTTTAAATACCTTTGTGAAATAACTTTGATCTCCGTAACCTACTTCGTGGGCAATCTTGCTTATAGGCATGTCCGTTTGCTTGAGTAATACTTTTGCTTTTTCTATCCTGATCTTTGCAATGCAATCGCTTAACGTTAAACCATACTGGCTTCTCATCCGGTGGATCAGACGTGATTTGCTCAAGCAAACTTCACGCGCTATGCAGTCCACGTTCAGATCATCAGCATAATTTTTATCTATGTAATGAAATACCTTTTTCAACAAATTGAGATCCCTTCCCAACATTTTTTTGGAAAAGCTGTCAAGTATTCTGTCAAGAGCCCTGATAATCCAGAGGCAGAGCGTCTCCTGGTTTTTAGTGCCTTTCCACTCCACGATAAATCTGTGTTTAAGTTTTATCAGTTTATCAAGATCGACTCCCTCATCTGCGGCAGCATCAAAGAGAGCAAGAAAGAGTTCAAGCACTGAAATTTTAAAACTTTCAAGACTTTCGAAATGCTGTAAAATGGTGACGGTCAACAGCCGATAAAGGATCTGTCTGGCTTTGAGTTTATCTTCTTTCTGAACGGCGCGCACCATGTCGTGTTTATCCCGACAGTAAAGTTTAGCGACAAAATATGTATCGGAACCAGCATCCGTAAGGTTCGGATTGATCCAGGGTATTTCCGGCCCTATAGAAAGAGGGGCCTGATTTGGTTGGGCAAGGCCATTAGGATGGGGTTCAGACAACAGGTCAGCCAGTTTGCTAATTAACTCAATTTTTTGGTTGATATGAATATTCTCGGAAAACGCTATTGAGGAAAACGCTTTAGCAAAGCACCATTTACCTTCTTTTATGGTTAGCAGAACCATATGCTCAAGCTGGGTGCCATAGTGGTCAATCGGCGATAAATCATAGGTTCCCTGCATTCCTCTGAATTCCCTTATGTTTTCAACAGCATCGCGCAGTTCCTCAGGGTCAGACCCTGCAATCCTCAAACCCTCAGCTACCAGATCGACAGCATCAGCCAGTTCTGCAGAATAATAATTGGCAGGTTCTCCATAGTTCTGCATATGTCTTTTATTAAAATTCATTACGACATTTTTACATGGATCATTTTCCGGAATGGAATCGAGGATCATGCTTTTCCCTGAAGGCACTATAAGTGGAACAGGTATATGAGAAACCAGTTTTAGAAATCCGGGGTTCGCATTGCCGTGGGATACGAGCAAAGGTATATTTAAACCTATCTGGGCCATTTTTTTGGCTACCCATGCGGCCGGTTCTCCTGTGACAAATGAAAAAAGCGCTTGGGGGTTTAAGCCACGCAGCCTTTCTATCTGTAATGTCATGTTCGGCGACCTGACGTCGAATCTTTCCTCGCAGATGATTTTTATACCCAAACGGCTTGCAAGCCGTCGGCCCAGCCAACTCCCTAAATCTCCGAGAAGTCCGGTTGGCATTAAAAGGGCGATTCTGTTTATATCTTCTTCTTTAAAATGCTGAAAAGAACATGCTATTGCGAATTCAGTTTTGTGTGCGGTGTTAAAAACAAAAAGGTCTTTGACGGGATCAATGGCATATCCGGAATTTAAAAATGCCGGTATTTTATATTTGTTGGCTATGCGGGCCACCGCGCCGGAAATCGGGAGCGAACCTGTGCCTACCATGGCAATTACCTTGTGTTTGAAAATCAAAGCCTCAGCTATTTTAGCTGCCCGTTCGGAAGAAGACTGATCGTCGTACGCTATCAATCTGAGGCGGTATCCGTTTATACCACCGGCTTCATTTATCATTCTGGTTTTCAGTTCGGCTGCCTTCCGCTTATATTCTCCAGACCAGGATAGATATCCCGTTAAAGGGAAGATGCCTCCGATACGAAATTCCTCATCCCTGAAGTGCCCTTTGGGTGTATACATTCTGCCAGTGAACTCCCTTAGTATGTTTTAACACAATTTTACAATGTTTTTGTGATATGTCAAATATATTTGCCATTTAAGCAAGATAATGTTTCGGCAATTTAAATCGTTTTATTCCATGAAAAGTAGTTGACCTTGAGCAAAACTACTTTTTGTCTTTGGCGGGAGCACTCTCTGCGGCACCCTCGAGACCAATTAGCAGGGACTCATTCTCGCCCGGAATTACCATTTCGAAGATAGAATCCACAGTTGTATAGTCGTAGTAACCCAGGCGTGCCAACGGACGGATTTTTAAAATATCAATGCGTCCGTCTGGGGTGATTGCATTATCTTTAATATGTATCAAAACTACACGACCTATTATGATATCTACTGAGCCCATGAGTCCGTTACCGGGCAGACGTATAGTCTGATAGTAGCGGCACTCGAATTGAACAGGCGATTCTGCTACCCGGCAAGGTTTTACCATAACAGACGGCACTTTGGTCAGTCCGGCAATTTCAAATTCATCGATCTCCGGCGGTACTTCTGCTGCAGAACGGTTTACTGCCTCGCGAAGTTCGTAAGTGGCCATATTGTAGACAAAATCACCGGTTTGCTCGGCATTTATTGCAGAATCTTTCCGAGTTCCACGTGTATTCTGATTTGCTGCAAACATCACATAAGGTGGATCAAAAGTGAGGTTCTGAAACTGACTGTATGGTGCAAGGTTGTGAAATCCGTCAGGGCTTATAGTCGATATCCATCCAATAGGTCTTGGTACAACGCAGGACTTGAAAGGATTATGAGGTAGTCCGTGGTTGTTTTTATCAGGATCATAATACATTGCTTCTCCTTTTTTTAAAAATTGTTACATGCCGAGATACCTTTTTCGTACTTCATCGTCTCCAAGCAGTGTTTTGGCACTACCCTGGCTGACAATCCTGCCCGTCTCCATGATGTATGCCCGATCTGCTATTTGAAGAGCAGCGTTGACATTCTGTTCAATTAATAATATTGCAATACCGGCAGACCGGAGACTCTGGATAACGTTCAATATAATTTCAACAACAAGGGGCGCAAGGCCGAGAGACGGTTCATCAAGGAGAAGAAGCTTTGGCTGGGACATTAGGCCTCGCCCGATTGCGAGCATCTGTTGTTCCCCTCCGCTCATAGTCCCGGCTTTCTGTGTCAACCTTGTTTTCAGGATCGGGAAAAGATCAAAAACAAAATTGAACAGCTTCTCCATTTCCTCTTTTTTCAATTTATGTACATATGCACCAAGTATTAGGTTCTGTCGTACTGTAAGGTCAGCAAATATCTGTCGTCCTTCCGGGACATGACTCAGACCCGTCCTGACTATGTAATCAGGTTTACGATTGGTTATGTCCTGGCTGTCAAAATATAATTTTCCCTGTATTGAGGGTATGATTCCGGAAATAACTTTAAGAAGCGTCGTCTTTCCTGCGCCGTTAGCTCCAACAAGACATACTATTTCACCGCTTCCCACTTCCAGATTGATCTCTTTTAAGACCTGAACCTTGCCATAACCTGCTGATATATGTTCAACATTCAGAATCATATTTTAATTTCACACTCTTTATTTTTTACCCCCAGGTACGCTTCAATAACCTCAGGATTGGCGCAGATCTCCTGCGGGGAGCCTTCTGCTAGTTTTTTACCGAAATCCAGAACAACGATATCATCAGCAATGTTCATTACAAGCTTCATATTGTGTTCTACCAGAAGAATTGTTATGCCCTTATCCCGGATAGATAGAAGAAGCTTTGTAAAATCCTCCACTTCGGTGTCATTCAGGCCGGAGGCCGGTTCATCAAGTAAAAGTATTTGGGGCTCGGTCATCAATGCCCTTGCAAGCTCAACCAAACGCTGGTTGCCAAAAGAAAGTGCTGTTGGGACAGCATCGGCTGTTTTTTCAAGGCCCACGAATTTCAGAAGCCGTAAGGCTTTCTCGCGAGCCGCTTTCTCTTCTTTTTCTACCTTACCTCGACGGAAGATTGACTCGAGTAAACTTGGCTTAAGTTTTGTATGGGCGCCCAGCATAACATTATCTAGCACTGTGGCATTGTTTATCGTAAACATTCTTACAAGCTGAAAGGTCCTTGAAAGGCCGAGGGAAGCAACTTTGTCAGTTCTAAGTCCGACCAGGTTTTGGCCGAGTAAAAATATTTGACCGCTGTCAGGAGGTATTATACCGTTTATTGCATTGAGGAGCGTGGTTTTGCCTGCACCGTTCGGACCTATCAATGCCTTGATTTGATCTTTCTTTATGCTAAAACTCACATGATCAAGCGCATGTACTCCTTCAAAACTTTTTTGCACATCAACAAGTTTTAAAATAGTGCTGTCCTGTTCCGTCATTTACCTGCCTTTTCAAAAACCCTGTTTCTCAAAGTTGTAAAGATGCCATAAATGCCTTTCGGCATGAAAACAAGAACTATAATGAGAATAACACCGTTAAGCAGCAATTCGTAATCCTGTACCAGATAGGTTATCTCCGGAAGGAGCTTAAGAAAGATAGCCCCCAGAATCGGACCGTATATGGTCCCTATCCCTCCCAGAAAGAGCATAACAAGAATATTGACAGAAGTTGAAACACCAAAATCATCGGGAGCAATAAATCCCATGGAATGTGCAAACAGAGAACCTGCAATTGAAGCGAAAACATTAGCAAGTACAAAAACGCGGGTCTTGTATTTTGCACAATCAACCCCGAAAGTGCGGGCCGCTACCTCGTCGCTGTGGATAGCGACTAAAGTTCTTCCGAAGGGTGAACGTATAATGAGTACAGAACTTGCAATAACTATGAGAACAATTGCCCATACAAAGTAGTAATAATGGAGATGATTATCAAGAACAAGCCCGAATATGCTGAATGGCGGAATGTCGCGAAGTCCCGAGGCGCCGCCGGTTATATTTTCGAAACCGACAATAAGTGTAATAATGATTTCATTAAAAGCAAGGGTTGCCATAGCAAGGTAGTATTCTTTCAGAGCCAGAACAGGTCTTCCAATCATCCATGCGAGGATTCCGCTTAAGAACATACCGGCGAACATGGCAAGCACAGGTGAAAAACCGTATTTAACTGTCAGAACAGCGGATGTATAAGCGCCCACTGCAAAAAACGCCGCATGGCCAACGGATATCTGGCCTGTAAAGCCCATCAGAAGATCAAGGCCAACAGCCAAAATGACATAGATGCCTGCGAAGACAAGTATACCGCTCCAGTAAGCCGATTTCCCGCCAACGGTTACAGGATATAGAAAGATTATAACTACAGGGATCAACCACCAGACTTTTTTTATCTTGTCCATATCACATCTGCCTATGACTTGCTGAAAAGCCCGTTTGGTCTTGCTATGAGTACCACCATCAGTAGTGCAAAAACGATAGTGTCAGAAAATTTGGAAGAAATAACCCCGATTGTATATGACTCAATAACCCCGAGCAGGAGACCGGCGATCACTGACCCTACAATACTGCTCAAGCCCCCTATGGACATAGCGATAAATCCCTTCACCATGGGCATTACACCACTGGTATACTGCATGAACATTAGAGGGGCAACGGCAATACCTGCCAATGCCCCTATTCCGGACCCCCAAGCCCATGCAAAAAGCGCAGTCTTCTGAACACTGATGCCCATCAGACTTGCGCCAAGAGGATTTTCCGCACATGCCCGCATGGCTATTCCAAGAGAGGTCTTTTCAAAAAATAGCCATATAAGGAGCAAAACAACGGCGGTTATCCCGACAATCCAGAATACCTGCAGTTGAAGGGTTGCACCAAAAATCTGTAATGGTGTGCCTTGTGTAAATGGACGGAGAATATGTGATTCCCTACCCCAGATCAACATTGCCAACCCTCTTAGTGCAAGGGAAATGGCAATAGTCATAACAATTAATGCCCCTATGGAGGAACCCTGAATGGGTCTTATCAGGGCCTGTTGAATAAGCGCCCCGATGGCCATAGCAATAAGAATGGAAAGGACAAAAGCAAGAGGCATCGGGATCCCTTTTGATGTTAGAGTGACCATAATAAGTGCCCCGAAAATAAAGAATTCTCCCTGGGAGAAACAGATTAGCTGCGATACCTTGTAAACAATTACCAGACTGACCGCTATCAGAGCGTAAATACTGCCCGTAGTTAGTCCACTAAAGAAAAATTGGACGAGATGTGAAATGTCACCCATTTATGTATCCTTGCTCCAGAAAATATTTGATTTTACTTGCATGTGACATTAAAAGCTTCTCTTTATTTAAGAAGTACTATCCATTTCCCATCCTTTATTCCAATAACCATCATGTCATCGAGGACGGTACCATGGTGGTCGGTTGATGAAAAATTATAAACCCCGTTCATCCCGACAAAGCCTTTAGTTTTTTCAATGGCATCACGCAGTTTCTCTCCGTCTGCAGATCCTGCAGTTTTTAAAGCGGCTGCAATCAGGTCAATGGCGTCCACCATTTCTGCCGAATAATAATTAGCCGGTTCACCGTACTTTTGCATATGGGCCTTGCTAAATTCCACTACTACTTTTTTGCAAGGGTCATTGTCCGGGACCTGCTCAGGTGCTGCGGCTCTGCCTGCAGGCACGATAACCGGGATGGACAGATTGGATACAAGCTTAAGAAATCCCGGATTTGCATTGCCGTGGGACACGAGCACAGGAATATTCATATTCATTTGAGACATGTTCCTTGCCACAAGAGCCGCCGGCTCGCCTGTACAAAAAGAGAAGATTACCTGGGGGTTGAGCGTACGCAGTTTGGCAAGCTGTGATGTTACATCAGGTGCTTTTATGTCAAATTTTTCTTCACCAACAATAGTTATGCCATATGTCGGAGCATATTTCCTTGCCAGAGTGCTTCCCAACTCGCCGAGAGCGCCTATGGGCATAAGAAGTGCTACCTTTGTGATCCCCTTGCTTTTAAAGTACTGAAAAGGACGGGCGCATGCAAAATCGGTTTTGTGTGCTGTATTAAAAATAAACTTATCCTTCTGAGTGTCTACCGAATAGCCTGATCCTATGATGACAGGTATCTTGTATTTATTGCCAAGGGAAGCAACAGCGCCTGAGACCGGGACACTTGCCGTGCCTATTATAGCAATGGCTTTATCCTTGGATATCAGTCTTTGCGCTACTTTGGCACCCTGTTCAGGAGAGGACTGATCGTCATAAGAGATTAACTGCAGCGGGTGACCGTTGACGCCGCCTGCCTTGTTGATCAACTCCACTTTGAGTTCAGATCCCTTCTGTTTGTATACTCCCAACCACGATAAACCTCCTGTTAACGGAAAGACTCCACCGATTACATAAGGTTCTTTTGCAGCTTTCGGAGTCTCTTGTGTTAGGCCGACATTTGTGGTTAGAAGAAACATAACAAAAATTAAAGTACTTATTGCTAACATCTTTTTCATAACAAACCTCCCCTTTGTTTTAATACAACTTCCAACAACACCAACTCAATGGTATTGTGAGAAGCTGATTATCTTAAATCCAAGCAACATATTATTAAATAATAATAGCCTGAATCCTTAATCTTTACCGGCATAACCAAGTACTTTTTTACTATAATCTTTTTTATTAAATTAATTAGATACTTTTTCAGACAATAAATCTTGGATTATATGGCCTTTTATTGGTAATAAAAAGCTGATTCCATCTCCACATTAAACACACATGCCGACTTGTCGGCACAAAAAAAGATGAAAATTATTTTCAGGGGAAATATATTAATCTGCACTTATTCAAGCATATTGTAAAGCTTCCGGCGGCTTATGCCGAGAAGTCTGGCGGCTTTGCTCTTATTGCCATCAGCATGTTTCAGCACCTTCTCAATATGTTCCCTTTCCATACTGTCAAGCCGTAGTTTATTCTCAATCAATTCCTGTTTTACCCTTCCGGCAGCAGGGGATAAATTGTGGGTCATGCTTCTCGGAAAGTCATCACTGATAATTTCAATCCTGTTCCCGGAAATCAATATGGCTCGCTCCAGTACATTTGCAAGTTCTCTCACATTTCCAGGCCAGTGATATTCTACAAGAAGGTCCATAGCATGTTTTGAAATGATTTTCTTTGTACTTCCTCTGGTGTGTTTTTCCATAAAATATTCGGTTAGAACAGGTATATCGTTTTTTCGTTCCCGAAGAGGAGGTACAAGTATGGTAAAGGTATTAAGCCGGTAAAAAAGGTCTTTCCGAAATCTGTTTGTTTCAATTTCTTCTTCAATACTTTTATTGGTGGCAAAAATAAAACGTACATCCACTCTTGTCTCTTTTGTATCGCCAAGCTTCCTGAATACGGAAGTCTCAAGAACCCTTAGAAGCTTCGCCTGGATAGAAGTACCCATATCTCCTACTTCATCGACAAAAAATGTGCCCTTGTCCGCAATCTGTAAAAGTCCCATTTTGTCTGTTTGTGCACCTGTAAATGCACCTTTTTTATATCCGAACAACTCGCTTTCAAGGATATTTTCCTGTAGACAACTTGAGTTAATCGCTACAAATGGGTTTGGAGAACGCACAGAAAGGGAATGAATTGCTCTTGCCACCAGCTCTTTTCCCGTACCCGTCTCTCCAAGTACTAAAACAGGTGCTGTAGAAGCGCTGACTATTGAAATAAATTTCTTTACTTCCTTAATTTCTTTACTCTCCCCTATAAACTTGTCATGGAGTTCAACCCGTTGCAAATGTTCCTCGAGAACAATATTTTTTTCTTTCAATTGTTTCTTTTCATAGGCTTTCAATATGACTGTATGCAATTCTGAAAGTTTACAAGGCTTTGTAAGATAATCGTAAGCACCAAGCTTCATTGATCTTATGGCAGTATCAACTGACGCATTGCCTGTAAGCATAATAACTTCTGTTGTGGGTTGCATTTCTCTTAACTTGCCGAGAAGTTCAATACCGTCTATATCAGGAAGCATTATATCAAAAAGTCCGATATCAAGGATTTCCTGGTTCATTACTAAAAGAGCCTCATGTCCATTTAATGCGGTAAAAACCTCCATTCCTTCCTTGGAAAGTTTTTTCTTAAAAGCTTCCACAAGCTGCTTTTCGTCATCAACAATAAGAACTCGAACCATTGTCTATTATCAGCCCCCTTATTTTGTATATATAGGCAATGCGACCTTGAATAGGGTACCCATTCCCAGTTTGCTCTCTACTTCAATGCTACCACCCATTCTGTTTAAAAACTCATGACAAAGTGTGAGACCCAATCCAACGCCTTTCCCCGTGGCTTTAGTCGAAAAAAAAGGTTCAAAGATCCGGTCTATCAGGCCGTCGTGAATACCGACTCCATTATCTTCAATTTCTACCCTCACTTTACTGTCAGTTGAATATGCCTTTACCGTTATTATGCCACCTTCTCTTTCTTCAACAGAGTCCACTGCATTCTGCAGAATATTCATGAAAGACTGTTTCACAGCATTCAAATCTCCTTTGACATGCGGTAGGTACGGTGTAATATCCTTTAATAACCGAATATTCATTTTTTTGAAATTTATCAATTTCAGAAGTTCATTAAGGCAGCTGTTTAAGTCAATTTCCTGAACTTCAAATCCCTTTTTCTTTGTAAGATCTATCATATCCTTTATAATATTTTTGCACCGAAATGCCTGTTCCTGTATGACGTCCATATATTCACGTAGATCATCAATTTCATCTTCTTTTGCATCGCAATCTTTAAAGCTCTGGATCAATTCAGAAGCAAGCTCAGAATTAGCAGCTATTGTAGCAAGAGGATTATTAAGTTCGTGCGCAACACCTGTCAGTAGTCTTCCTGTAACCGACATTTTTGCATCCTGAATAGACTGGATTTTAGCTTTCACTTTTTCGGTATTATCCTCAATAATACATAAAAGCCCTTCTACCTTACCATTTTTACCTTTCAGAGGTACTCCCCGGAAATGAATATATTGACCCTGATCACCCCGATAGGTTGTAAAAGGAAAGTCCTGCAGCTCAAACGCTTCACCGTCGAGTCCTTTTTTTATGTATTCTGCAAGGCCGCATCTGATCGTGTAAGGATTCTGAATCCAATTGAAACGCAAGAGTTTCTCTTCAGCCTCAACCCCTAGACCGGAAAGAGTAGCCAAGGCAGGATTCACGCTCATAAACTTCCCACTCCTGTCTATAGTAAAGATTGCTACAGGTGCATTATCAATAATAGCTTTATTAAAATCATTTACGAGTCGTAAAGCTTCCTCTGCCCTTTTCTGATCCGTAATGTCCTGAACTGTCTCAACGATAAAAGTCTCTTCCTCTCCTATGCCACTCCTGAGAGGTGCCGAGGTAATAAGGTAATGCCTTAATTCCCCCTTATACATGCTACTTATTTCTGTATGTTCCATTCGGCCACTTTTAAGTGTTCTTAAACCCGGACAATTACTACATGGCATTCTCCTTTTAAAGATTTCACCATAACAGAAAGCTTTTCCGGATTGAATAACACCTTCTTCTTGTGACCGAAGTGCTAATCTTTCGTTCTTCCACTGGATTTTCCGTCCACGGTTCAGAACATAGACGCCCATGGGCAAAGAATTAAGGATGGACTGCACAATATTGAAATCTATCTGAGAATCAAATTTCATTAACGATTTAACCTATATAAGAATGTTGGACTAAAATTCATTTTTAAACTATTATTTGAAGAAACATATCATGCATTTATAACACATTGATCCTAAATATGATGATATTTTTCGTTTATATATGCCATAGCTTCGTCTATTGCTCGAGCTGTTTTGTCCAGGTCTTCTTCATTATGTCTGTAGCTAATATAAGCATGATGGTGCGGGGTGAAAAAGAAGCCCCGGCGGATAAGTTGGGTATAAAATTCATCGCGTCTGGCTTTCTGTGTGTCTGCCTCATCTCTCTTGAAGGTTATAAGAAACATCGGCGCGACACCGGACAACTCTGCACCGATATCATATTTGTCTATAATGTCCTGGATTTTTATTAAAAGCCTCCCGCCTTTTTCCCATATGTTGTCAAGGACTTTGTCGCGTTCCAAAATTTCGATTGTTTTCAGGGCAGCAATATAGCCATCGCTATTCGGGAAGAAAGTGGAAGAGATAAAAAGCTTGGATGCTGCAGCCATCATTACGTCTTTTTTCCCGGTAACAACACTGATCGCGTATCCATTGGCCATGCCTTTTCCAAGTACCGTCAAATCGGGCGTTACTCCATAAAGTTCCTGTGCTCCACCCATTCTTAGCCTAAAACATGTACGCACTTCATCAAAAACAAGGACTGATCCATATTTGTCGGCCAGTTCTCTCACGCCTTCAAGAAATCCCGGCTTCGGTATCTGCATCTTCTGATGGAGAGGATGCCCAAAAGGGGTCATTATTATGGCGGCTGTCTGGTCACCATGTTTTTTCATGAGATCTGTAAGCTGGTCAAGACCATTATAATGGAATTCATAGACATCCTCATAAAATTTTTCAGGGATGCCCCCTTTCATTTCAACACACCAGTCATGCCAGCCATGGTAGCCACATCGCATAACCTTAATCCTGTTTGTATAAGCCCTTGCAATACGGATACTTGCCGAAGTAGCATCAGAACCTGTTTTTAAAAAAATACTCAACTCAGAACTTGGAATCAATGCATTCAACTTTTCTGCAAGTTCATTTTGATAAGGCTGTGTGAGAGAAAAGCAGAAACCCTTATCCTTGATCTGTTTAATAACTGCATCATCAACCTCTTCTTCCCTGTAACCAAGTATAATTGGTCCGTATCCGCAAAGAAAGTCAATGAATTCATTGCCATCAACGTCGATGAGCCTGCACCCCTTGCCGTACTCAAGAAAGATCGGATACTCCCCAATAATAAAATCGCCGGGTTTTCTTGCACCAAGGACACCACCGGGAATCAATGTTTTTGCCTCTTCAAAAAGTTTCTGACTTTTTGTTATATTTAGTTTTTGAACATCTTTCATATATCCTCCTTTCATATAACCATCATAGTCAGTTTCTTCTCATACCACTTATGATAAACAATAGACCGAAGGGTTTAAACATTTTATTAAAGTGTCAACATGGATATTATCGTTTCTGTTTGATGTATCCTGGCACCTCTTTGTAGTAATGCTGCAAGAAACTTTTCCGGATCTATGCAACCTTCAGGGGCTACCACTCCCTTTACCTTTACATCACCGGCAAACATCATAAGTGCAGCAATCGAGGCGGGTAGTCCTGTTCCTGGAGCCATCCTGCCCACTATATCTGCTGTGTATGTTACCTGTTTTCCTTCTCTCTCGCCTTTTACAATGACTTTCAAGCCCGAAGCAAGGGGACCTTTATCTCTGTTATTAGGAATTGAATCCCAAAGCTGCAAAGTCAGATCATAAGGCACTACCTTTGTCCCCCTCACCTCCACCTGTTCTGTGCCGAGAAAGCCTGTCTCTTTCTGATCTTTAATGAGTTCGTCTACCCATGCCGGTATAAGTGCACCTTTAATAACTACCTTTTTTAAACCTCCAATATAATGGGGTATTGTTATTGGCTGCGGATGTCCTACATAACGAACCTTACAAGTACCGAGAGGTTCAAGGAATGTAGCTATTTCCTCGCCGGTACCACCATCTACATATTCCAGCTTACCATTCAGATATTGCGGGATTTTGCCTGTAACCATATGGAGGCTATGATCCCAAGCTGCACCTGAGAGTTCGGCAATACTTACAACCCAGAATAAGTGAATCTCATCAACACGATCCAGCTGATTTGCGAACCATTTGACTATAACATTGTTTGTTCCCGGATCCGATCCCATGCCAGTCAGAACGGTTATTCCCGCCTCTTTGGCAGCATGGTCAATATCAGCAGATGAAAAAAGAATTGGTACCGCCTCATAGTCATCACAAATATCTATATAGTTGACCTTCGCTTCCACAGCCGCTCTGGCTACCGCAACAGCCGTTTTATAAAATGGTCCTGCGCAGTTGATAACTACATCTGCACCCTTGATCGCTTCGACCATGCCTTTATGATCGTTTACATCAATCTTGATGAGTGATATTTTTTTACTGGCACGCAGTTTATCCTGAACTCTATCCGGGTTTATATTTATGTCACCAAGAATGACTGCATTGATTTGATCCTGTTTAATAAGGTCCCTGGCAACTCCCTGTCCCATCCCACCAGTTCCACCTATTACTAATACTCGCATTCCCATTCCCGCCTTTAACTTTTATTTTAATAGATTTACATGTTCAAATAGTCTTCATCGCTTATTTATATCAAAATCCCCTTCTAGAAGTTCGGTAAGCACGCCGTGGAGTTTACTTGGATGATGCACAAAGGCATACCTATTTCCGAAAAGCTCTCTTGGTTTATCATCAATAAGTTGTTTGCCATTTTTTCTCAATTCATCTAGTGCATTATCAAGATTATCAACTTTGTATGATATAAGAAATGCACCCTCTCCTCTGCTATTTATGAATTTAGAAACTTCTCCATCCGGCGAAGTAGATTCCATAAACTCTACAGCTACCTCTCCTATATAATACCGTGCTACTTTGATCTTTTCTGATTCTGCAATATATTCAAATGCCGGTATTAACCCAAAGTCTTCTTTGTATACCGTTTTTGTCTCTTCAAGATCTTTTACTGCAAAACATATATGATCGATCTTTTCTATCTTCATTCCGTCATCTTTTCCTTTTTAAACCCGTATCTTGTTAATCGTATGTCTATTTAATATTTTGCTTAAACTTTTCTTTCTCCTCAATAGCCGTTAATATTTTGTCGGGTGTAAGGGGAAATTCTTTTATATTCACACCAATGGCATTACAAACTGCACTGCAATAAGCCTGGGCAGCACTCATCGCAACGGACATACCTGCTTCTTTTGCGCCATAAGGTCCATTTGGATCAATTGTTTCCACTATTATATTATTTATTTTTGGCATATCGGTTGCCAGGGGAACCATGTAGTCAAGCTGGTTCGGATTTAATACTCTGCCATTATACCAAAGCACATATTCGCTAAGCATACCGCCCTGACCACCCATCGCTACCCCGCCTTCAAATTGACCTTCAATAACCTTCGGATTGAGGGCATATCCTACATCCTGTGCTGCTGTAACTTCGAGCACATCAACCTTGCCTGTCTCAGGATCTACCTTTACCTCAGCAACAACTGAACCAAAAGAAAATGTCTCTGAAAGCTGCCCGGATGGATTTTCCACCCATTCACGTCTGCTGTCTACCTTCGGCCAGTAAGTACCTTCACCGCTTATAGACTCGCCTCTGCCCAGAGCCATTCTGACTACTTTGGACATTGAGATTGATTGCTCCGGATTGTCAACAACAAATATCTTTTTATCTCGCAAGTCAAGGCGATCTGCATTGACCTTCAGCGCCTCTGAAGCAATCTTCAGAAGCTTCTTTTTTGCATCCCGGGCAGCGAGCCTTACTGCATTTCCTCCGATAAAAGTTTCACACATTGAATAAGATCCAGGGTCACTTGGTGTAACCTCTGTATCAGCCGTTATAAGTTGAACATTATTCAAATCAAGCCCCAATTCTTCGGCAGCAATCTGTACGATCATACTGTCATTGCCCTGACCGTTATCAACTATGCCGGTTATTACACTTATGCCCCCCTCTTCATTGAATTTAATAAATGCTTGAGAACCTCCTCTTATCCCCATAGGGAATCCTGTCTGAACAGAATTACAACCTATGCCTATTCCATGATAAGGAGGCAATTTTCCCCATTTTTCATTCCATTTTGCCTTTTCTGTTGTTTTCAGTACAGTCTCTGTCATACCACAGCTTGTTATATATGACTTTGTTGAGGTATATTCACCTGTCTTCCGTACGTTATTAAGACGCATCTGAACAGGATCAAGTCCAAGTTCCTTTCCTATCATATCAAGCTGCAAATCAATCCCGCATGCAAAAGCCCTTCCGTGTGTACGGAACATGCCCCTGACAGGTTTGTTCGTAAAAATTCTGTATCCATTATAGCGCACATTATCCATACGATATGCCTGTTCCATACATAAAAAAGGAACACTGACAGCAATCGGGCCTGTGCTGCTATATGCACCGCCATCCATGTAGCATGTAATATCCCTTGCTAATACCCTACCCTCTTTATCGACACCGGTTTTAATTGTAGCAACCATAGAGTGGGCCTGGCGGGTTGCTATTGAATTTTCTTCGCGTGTATAAACAATTTTTACAGGTCTTTGTGATTTTTTTGCAAGAAGCGCACATATTACATCAGCAGGAGAAATCTCTGAACGGCCTCCAAATGCACCGCCAATTCTTACTTTACGGACTCTTACTTTATTAAGAGGAATTTTCAGCACATTCGACAACGGTTTGGCTTTTAGATGAGGCCCTGCATTGGGCATCCATATCTCAAGATTGCCTGACTGGTCAAAATGCGCTGCTACAGCATATGGCTCACCCTGAAAGTATGAATCCTCAGGAGCCATAAATGTATCTTCACGAACATAATAAGATTCTTGGAACCCTTTTTCTATGTCACCGACATCTATTTTGATATTTATATTGATATTTGAAGGATATTGTTCGTGGATAAGTGGAGCGCCAGGCTTACGGGCGGATTCAACATCAAAGACAGCCGGAAGCTCTTCATATTCGACTCTGATGAGCTTTAATGCCTTAATAGCAGTATCTTCATCAACTGCAGCCACGGCAGCTACTTCTTCACCGACATACCTTACTTTATCTGTCGGCAAAAATTGCTGATCTTGCGTATAACGAAAAACACCCCATTTATCACCTGATGTATCCGATGCAGTAACAACAGCTCTTACTCCTGAGATATTTTCAGCTTCGGATGTATCAATGCGAATTATTCTGGCATGTGGGTATGGCGATCTCAATATTTTTCCCACAAGCATCCGGGAAAGTTTGATATCTGCCGAAAAAATTGCCTCACCGGTTGCTTTTGAAGTTACATCAATCCTTTTTACACTTTTTCCAATGAGAGAATATTTTTCCATAGCTCTATCTCCCTTTTGTAGAAATCGCTTGTATGGCTTCAACAATTTTTGCATATCCTGTACAACGACAAATATTGCCGGATATGGCATGTCTTATTTCTTCTTCATCAGGATCAGGATTATTCTTCAAAAGTGAATATGCAGTCAATATCATTCCTGGGCTGCAAAAACCACATTGTATGGCGTGATATTCAATAAAAGCATCTTGAATAGGATCAAGCTTCCCATTGCCGGATAAGCCTTCAATTGTTGTAATTTCTTTTCCTTCAGCCTCTGTTACAAGAAGTAAACATGACCGCATAGGGAGGCCATCCAACAAAACTGTGCAGGCTCCACATGCACCCTCTCCACAGCTTTCCTTTGCCCCTGTGAGAGATAGATCATCTCGTAGAATTTCAAGCAAAGTGCGGTTTGGGCAAGTTGTTATGCTATATTCTTCATCATTAATTTTTAATAGAATGGTCTTTTTATCCATGTTAAGCCCCCTTTTTTAAATCTTGAAAGGCATTTTGAAGGGACCTCTTTATTACAACCTTAACCATTTTTCGTCGATATACAGCCGGAACGGATAGGTTGTTTACCATTTTCGACAGATTGTCGGCAAGATTTACAACCTTATCTATGCATTCAGTAGAAAGATTTCTCCTATTCATATATGATGATGCATTTTCAATTATTTTAGGAGCAGAAGCTGCAGCGCCGATAACAATTCTCGCATTATCTAAATTGCCATCATTGTCTTCTGAAAGAAATACAGCCGCTGAAACCAGAGGATATTCCAAACCTTTTCTAATTCTCAATTTTTCATATGAAGAGCCGTAATTTTCATCGGGTAACGGTATAATGATTTGAGTTAAAAGCTCATTATCCTGAATTGAAAACGGACTCTCGCCTTTACCGGTAAATAAATCTAATAATAAAACAGTACGAGAAGAATCTTTTTTTTCCAATTTCACCATTGAACCAAAGGAAATTAATGAAGGCGCCATATCACCCTGATATACACTGGAACAATGCTTTCCGCCCTTGACTGCATGACAAATGTTGCCTCCGCCCTTGAAACATGGTTTAAGTCCGTTTCTGAAAAGCTCCGACTGGTTGTAATATAAGCAACGTGTATTTTGAAGTATGTTACCTCCAATGGTAGCTTTGTTTTGTATTGGAGGAGCTGCCAATAATTGAGCTGCTTGTGCAATACATTTAAAATTATCATTTATTAAAGGAGACTGCAGAATCTCTTTTATAGTAGTTGAACTTCCAATGATAACTTCATTATTTCTTTTTTTAATACCCCTTAAGCCCTTTATTTTTTTCAAACTCATTAAATATAATGGCGCTGAAAGGCCAAGCTTCATCATTACAACAACTTCAATCCCCCCAGCAATAATTTTCAATTCTTTTCTATGGTTTTCGAGTATTGATAATGCACTTTTTTTAGTGCCTGGCTCTAAAATATTAAAAGGCGGCAGTCTCATAAGGGACCTCCTTGTTTAATGCTCCTTAATATTTTTATACATCTTGACATCAGCTATTAATATTGAATATACTTAAACAAATAATATTAGTATAAATCGTATACAATATGTCTAAAACTATATTTTATTATTTTTTTTGTCAACAAAATATTTATGACCAGTTTATTTATGATAAATAATGTTAGAGATAATGATATTGATAAGTTATATGATCTATTTGAGGTAAAACTTGAATTTATAGCAGATAACCTCTTGCTTTCAAAAACAAATAACAATGACAACGTATTAATGAACGTTCAGGCTGTTATTGAAAAAGTGTTTATAATTTCTGCCATGAAAATTTCGAATAACAACATCTCAAAGGCCTCTAAACTTCTTGGAATAAACAGAAATACACTAAGTAAAAAGCTCAAAGAACTCAAGGCTGCAACCGATATCTAACTAACTAACCTATCACCCAATATATCGGTTAGTTTAAGGCTGGCCGAACAAAACTCAATCAGGCAGCCCAATCCTGTATGGGGTTTACAGCTTTTGACACTTTCGGGATTATGTTTAGTTCAGACTTGGCAGGTATAACTAAATAACATTGAAGTAAAAAAAAGACTGATTTTCGTATTTTTATTTATTTTAAGGTAATATGAAAGCGCCCAAATGATACAGGCCTCCGATCTTGTCAGAGGCCATAACTGATTTTTCTAATCTTTAATATAATTTGAGATAAGATCTCCTATTTCTTTTGTGCCCATACCCATTTTACCTGCATCAAGGGATTTAATATCGTTTTTAAGTGCTCTTTGGACCGCCAAATCTATTAATTTCGAGCTTTCTTCTTCTCCAATAAATTCAAGCATCATACCACCTGAAAGTATGGCAGCAAAAGGATTGATTATATTTTTGCCAGTATATTTTGGAGCAGAACCACCCATTGGTTCGAACATGGATACACCTTCAGGATTTATATTTCCGCCGCATGCTATACCTAATCCACCCTGAATAATTGCGCCAAGATCTGTTATTATATCCCCAAACATATTATCGGTGACTATAACATCGAACCATTCAGGATTTTTAACCATCCACATACAGGTTGCATCCACATGGGCATAGTCTGTTTTTATGTCGGGATATTCTTTTGCTACTTCATTGAACGTCCTATCCCAGAGGTTGAATGCATATGTAAGAACATTTGTTTTCCCGCATAAAGTTAATTTATTATTTTTATTACGCTTTTTTGTGTATGCAAAGGCAAACCTAATACATCTTTCAACCCCTTTTCTTGTATTTATGGATTCCTGTATTGCAACCTCATCTTTTGTACCCTTTTTCAAAACCCCGCCCGACCCTGTATACAGCCCTTCAGTATTCTCCCTGACAACAATAAAATCAATTTCTTCCGGTCCTTTATTTTTTAACGGTGTATCGACACCTTCATACAATTTTACAGGTCGTAAGTTAATATATTGATCAAGTTCAAAGCGTATTCTTAAAAGAATATCTTTTTCTAATATTCCCGGTTTTACATCAGGGTGCCCCACTGCTCCAAGAAACAGCGCATCATGCTGCTTCATTTCACCGAGGATGCTATCAGGCAGTGTTTCACCAGTTTTTAAATACCTTTCTCCACCAATATCATAATAAGTATACTTTAATAAAAATCCCATTTTGTCGGATACAGCGTTTAAAACTTTAATGCCTTCCGCCACTACCTCAGGGCCTGTTCCATCACCTGGGATTACACCAATATTATATGCTTTAGACATCTATTCCTCCTGATTTATTAATATATTAAAATGAAAAACTTAGATTAAGCGCTTTTAACGTTTCATTCTTTATTGTCGTTTTCCCGTTTCCTTATTAAAGCTTTCTTGCCTATATCCTTTCTATATTGCATTCCTTCAAAGTTTATGCATGATACTGCATCATATACTTTTCTTATTGCATCTTTATATGTATTGCCGATAGCAGTAACTCCTAAAACCCTTCCCCCTGATGTTAAAAACTCATTCCCTACCCTTTTTGTACCTGCATGAAACACCATAATATCTTCTTTATATTTAAGTTTTTCCAGTCCTTCAATAATTTTCCCTATCTCAGGTTTGTCAGGATATCCTCGAGACGCTACTACAACACAGATTGATACACCTTCTCTCCACTCAATATTTTTTATGGTATTCAATCTGCCTTCCGCACATGCAAGAAGTATCGGGAGAATATCACTTTTCATTTTGAATAATATAGGCTGTGTTTCCGGGTCTCCCATTCTCACATTAAATTCAAGAACATATGGATTGTTGTTTTCTGACAACATGAGACCGCCATACAGCACACCCTTGTAATTTATGCCCTCATCTCTCAACGCATTAACTGTTTTGCTCATTATCTCTCTATCTATCTCTTCTTCCAGATTCCTGTCTATAAAAGGTATGGGGGTATATGCGCCCATACCGCCTGTATTGGGTCCTTTATCATCATCAAATAAGGATTTATGGTCTTGAGAAGGTAGCATTGAAAGAACAGATGTACCGTCAGTAAAGGCAATATATGAAGCTTCAATGCCAGGCAGAAACTCTTCAATAACAACCTTACTTCCTGCATTACCATGAATATTAGTGACCATTAAATCTTTCAATACCTTCTTCGCTTCTTCTTTTTCTGTTATGACATAAGCACCCTTTCCCGCACATAATCCATCCGCTTTTATAACAAAAGGCGGCATTAAGCCATCAAGGTAAGTTCGTGCATCTGTGTAGCTTGAAAATACTTTAAAGGGAGCGGTTGATATTTTGTATTTGTCCATTAATTTTTTCGCAAAAACCTTGCTTGTCTCAAGCATAGCCCCTTTTTGGCAAGGCCCGAATATTGGTATACCTATTTTTTCAAAGGCATCTACTATGCCTATAGATAGGGGATTTTCTGGCCCAACAACAACAAGCCCGATACCTTCTTTTTTAGCAAAAGTTATGACATTCTCTATATTGGCTATATCCATATCAATGCAATCGGCAATTTCAGAAATCCCACCATTTCCAGGAATGCAGAAAATGGCATCTAAATATTGTGATTGTGATAATTTCCAAACAAGGGCATGTTCTCTACCGCCACTGCCTATTACAAGAATTTTCATAAATCTTTTTCCTTCTTATAACCTATTTTATTCCAGACAAATATGTATAGATAGCGCTGTCATAATCAGATGTAAAGAAAAAAACTTTCTTTGCAAGGTAAAATCTTATGTCTTCTGTAGTCTCGCCGTTATTTTGCTTCATATTGTCCATTACTTTTGTGTAATCTTCAGGATCTACAACAACTGTAACGTATTTGTAATTTTTTGCTGCTGCCCTTATCATGGAAGGACCGCCAATATCAATATTTTCTATGGCTTCATCGAATGTACAGCCCTTGCTTATAACTTCCTTAAATGGATAGAGGTTTACGATAATCATATCTATATTTTTTATGCCTAGAGAATCCATCGATCTTTGATGATCAACGTTATCCCTGATGTTCAGAATTCCTCCGTGGACTTTAGGATGTAGTGTTTTTACCCTTCCATCCATAATTTCAGGAAATCCGGTATATGCACTGATTTCTATTGGATTGACGCCAATTCCATCGAGATATTTTTTTGTACCACCTGTCGAAAGTATTTCTATGTCATAGCTTTTTAAAAAAGGTGTTAACTCCGACAGACCGGATTTATTCGATACACTGACAACTGCTCTTCTAATTTTCATAAACTCTCCTTTCTGTATATCCAAAAATAGTTATGATATAAGCACTTATTTTTTAATAATTTATTATGTAAAATATGTTGTCTTCAAAAATAAACTGTTTTATTTTTCCTTCAGCTTCCATAATATTTAGGCTGTTTTTCACCCTGTTTTCCGGTTTTCCTGTGATTTTCATTATATCATTCACAGTTAATGATCTTCTCTTTAATATATCTAATACCATTTCCGACCAATCTTCCTCCTCGTTCTTTTTTATTTCTTTTTCAAAATTGTATATAACTTCACATTCATGGCCAAAAAATTTACTAATTTGATCAAGCTCTGCACTGCTAATACCATCTGTTGTTCTGTCAACCGGGGGCCTGATAACGGTATTTAGTTGTACTTTTTCAACACCAATATACTTAACAACCTTTTTTAGCCTTTCAAGCTCTTCAGGATTATCGTTTACATTCTTAATAAGCATAATTTCAAGCCAGATATTCCCTTTATAGGTATCTCTAAATTTTTTCATACCTTCAATGATTGTATTGATTTCGATCAAGGAGTGAGGCCTGTTGATATATCGGAATATATCTTCGCTTGCCGCATCAAGTGATGGTAAAACAACATCTGCCAAGCAAAGATCATTCCTTATCTCTTCATCATTCAAGAGTGATCCGTTTGTTATAACCGCTATAGGAATATCTATACTTTTCTTAATTTCTCCTATCATTGAACCAATATCCGAGTTTAGTGTGGGCTCTCCTGACCCGGAAAATGTTATATGGTCAATATGACTTAGCTGTTTTGCCTTGGTAATTATTTCCTTAACTATTTCATTTGCATTAAAGAAACTTTTTCTTTTTATTTCCTGATTTGTCGTTTTTCCAATCTGGCAATATATGCAGTCAAATGTGCAAATTTTTCTTGGGATTATATCGACACCCAACGAAAACCCAAGCCTCCTGGAAGGAACAGGTCCAAAAGTAAATTTTCCCATGCAATGATAATAAACGATTAGCAGAAAAAATTAAATATAATTTATGCATTAACTGATAAAAAAGGTTTCAAATTGATAGAAACCTATGCTAAAAATATAGTCAACATTGATTTTATTTTTTTATTTATAGTAACATTAAAAGCAAAATGGGCGGTTAGCTCAGGTGGTTAGAGCGCTGGTCTCACATACCAGAGGTCGTAGGTTCGAATCCTATACTGCCCACCATTTAATAACCAGGGGGCACAATGTCCGGACATAGCAAGTGGAGTTCAATAAAGCATAAAAAAGGTGCAGCTGACGCAAAACGCGGAAAAATATTCACAAAACTTATTAAAGAAATTACTACAGCAGCAAGGATTGGCGGTGGCGATCCCGAATCAAATGCAAGACTTCGAGCGGCTATAGCTCAAGCAAAAATTGAAAATATGCCAAGAGACAACATTGAAAGGGCAGTAAAGAAAGGGGCTGGTGCACTTGAAGGTGGTGTAAGTTACGAAGAGTATACTTATGAAGGGTATGGTCCAGGAGGTGTAGCTATCCTCGTGGAAGTACTCACTGATAACAAAAAAAGGACAACTGCCGATGTCCGTCATATGCTCACGAAGTATAGTGGAAATCTTGGTGAGACAGGTTGTGTATCATGGTTATTCGGTAAAAAAGGATATATATCTTTTGATAAAAGCAATGTAGATGAAGATAAAATTATGGAGCTTGCCCTTGAGGCGGGTGCAGAGGATGTTACCTCGGATGATAGCGAAATAGAAGTAATAACAGATGTTGCAAGTTATGAAACCATAAGAAAAATGTTTGAATCAAATAATATAAAATATACTGTCGCAGAAATCAGTATGGTGCCACAAACATCCGTTAAACTTGAAGGGAAAACTGCAGATACAATGTTAAAATTGATGGAGATGCTCGAAGATTCTGAAGATGTGCAGAAAGTATATGCAAACTTCGATATCTCTTTTGAAGAAATGGAAAGATTAGCTGGTGGCAAGTAGATTAAGTGATCATACTTGGCATTGACCCAGGTTTGGCAAGTACAGGCTTCGGTGCGATTAATTGCAGTAGTCCATCTCCTTCCCTTTTGAAATGTGGTTCCATTAAAACATTTCCAGATTCACACATTTCAGGAAGGCTTTTGCAGATATACAATGATGTGAGCCATCTTATCGAAATCATTGAACCAAACGTTATTGCAATAGAGAACGCTTTTTCTCTTGTAAGGTATCCCAGAGCAGGCATACTATTAGGGAGTGTACTTGGCATTATATACCTTTTGGTTTCGCAAAATAAAATAAAAATGATAGAAATTACCCCAAAAGAAGTAAAAAATGCATTAGTTGGATATGGCAGCGCAACCAAAAAACAGGTCAGTGAAACAATTCAAAAAATACTACATATTGGGGAAATCAAGTCTTTCCATGCTTCAGATGCTTTGGCAATAGCATTAACTGCATTTTATAGAGATAGTTCCTTGAGGCTCCAATGATATCTTATCTTGAAGGCAAGCTGAAAAAGATATACGATGATCGCGTTGTTCTTCTCGTTGATGGAGTTGGGTATGATATAATGATCCCGTTTTATGTATTAAATGAAATAAAAAAAACAACTGAACCTGATGATGCATTAAACCTGTTCATATCTTACAATCAAACGGAGAGGCAACCGAAACCAATCCTTGTTGGCTTTAAAAACGAGCTAGATAAAGATTTTTTTGAGTTGTTTATTTCTGTTGAGGACATAGGTCCTGCGGCTGCTATAAAGGCAATTACAAGGCCAGTCAGGGAAATTGCCCGAGCCATTGAAGATAAAGATATAAAAACCTTAAAACAACTCAAAGGAATAGGTGAAAGAAAAGCAGAGAAAATTGTTGCCACTCTTAAAGGGAAAACTGCTAAATACGCGCTTATCCCGGAAACAGCTACAACAACTGAAATTAAAGAAGATTTCAGAAAAGAAGTTGAAAGCGTACTGGTTTCTCAATTAGGGCATAAAATAACAGAGGCACGTAAAATGATTGACGATGCTATGAAAAAAAATCCATCCATAGTTTCTTCCGAAGAATTATTTGAAGAAGTATATAGGGGTCAAAGATATTGATTGACGAAGAAATTAACAGTTATTCAGAGGTAATTCTTAAAGACGACGCGCTTGATATTGATCAAAATATTAATTTAAGACCCAAGCTGCTTTCAGAATACATAGGTCAGGAAAAAATTGTTGATACGCTTAAAATTGCTATTGAAGCAGCATTAAAAAGAAATGAACCCTTAGAGCATATTCTATTTAACGGTCCGCCTGGTTTAGGAAAAACAACACTTTCACATATCATAGCCAATGAGATGAGTGCAAAAATAATTACGTCTTCAGGGCCGGCACTTGAAAAAGGTGGGGATTTAATGGGACTCCTTACACATTTAGAGAATGGGGACGTCTTTTTTATTGACGAAATTCATAGAATACCAAAGATCGTAGAAGAATTTCTCTACCCGGCAATGGAAGATTTCGCAGTAGATTTTATTTTTGACAAAGGCGTACACGCAAGGACCCACAGATACAGATTGGAAAATTTTACTTTAATTGGAGCCACAACAAGAGCTGGGCTCCTGTCTTCTCCATTAAGAGAACGATTTGGGATTACAAGAGACCTTGATTTTTACAATGAAAATGACCTTGTTAGTATTATTAAGCGTTCTGCCTCAATATTAAAAATTATTATAGATGATGACGGTGCCTTTGAGACTGCAAAAAGAGCAAGAGGGACACCAAGGGTTGCAAATAGGCTTTTAAAAAGGATTCGTGATTATGCACAAGTTAGGGCAGATGGAATTATAACAAAAAAAGTAGCAATAAATGCATTGGAATTAGAAGGTATTGATAAATGCGGGCTTGGAGAATTGGATAGAAAACTATTGCAGACAATTATTTTGAACTATAAAGGTGGTCCGGCAGGTATTGAAGCACTTGCTGCAACTCTTCAAATTGAAACAGATGTGTTGATAGAAGTGATCGAACCATATTTGCTGAAAACAGGTTTTGTAATAAGAACATCGCAGGGTAGAAGGGCCACAGAGAAAGCTTATTTTCACCTTAACATTCCATACAGCGGCAAGTCGGAAGTTTCCTTATTTTAACTACAAAATAGGAATCTAAACTATGAAGGGCATACGACATTCAGGGTAAGGTTACCCTTTTTACTTGGCCGTTTTCACCGGTAAAACCAATGTCCTTTCCGTTAAGTATAAGTTTTACACCACCGGCATTGCCAATAAGTAGATCAAATTTTTCTTTTGCGTTGAACATTACAACTTCTTGAGGTTTAAGCATGAATTCTTTTTTTTCTGTGTCATCAATGATTGCACTTATCCAAGTCCTTTCATGACAGGTAATCAAAAGTTTTTTTGTATCAATAATATCAGGGATACTTCTTTTATTATCATTATTATTAATATTGTTAGCTACCTGCACTGCAGTTTCGAGTTTTGATATTTCCGAAATATCCTTTTGTGTCTTTTCAAAAATAAAGAATCCTAAGATCAAAATAATAATGGCTGAATATATATATATAGTCTTCGGCATTTTTTTCTGCGTAGAAAAATATTTTATCTTGTTCTCAATTTTGTTGCTTCTTTGATTATTTGATTTTTCAGCATTTTTTTCTAATTGGTTTTCAACTATATACGGCAGTATTTGGTCATAAATTCCCAAAAATTCAGCATATTTTCTCACGTAACCTTTTACATATACTATATGAGGCAGGTTTCCCCAATTTCCATGTTCAATAGATTCAATAATGGATTTTTGCAGACAAAGATTACTTGCTATGAATTCAACAGATAGCAGTTTTTCTTCTCTTTTATTTTTAAGTAATTGTCCAATTGCACTTAATTCCAGAGGATGTGTATGATTTACTAGGTTCTGTTTAATTTTTTTACTTTCACTAACTTTATTTTGGATAACCGATTCAATTTTTATATCGTTATTTATTGTAAGATCTGCATCTGATGAAATTTTAGTTTTTGCAATAATTTCAGTTAGTGATTTTCCTAAAGGGTTTTTATTTTTCATTTTTTTAAAAATTAATTTTTGTAAGTAAAACCAATCAATTAACCTTTTTGTATTATTATAAGTTATTTAGAAACTTTTTCAATAAAATTTTATAATAATTTATAGCTTAATACGATTTTTTAGGGCCGAAAATAGCTCCTAAATGCTATACTATCAACGCTTTATGCCATCAAAAATAAAAGGGGCTGTAAAATGGGTAAAAAAACTGTCCCTATTGCGGATCAAAGAATACCCAGAAGAAAGGT